>CACZPY010000318.1 GCA_902783135.1 uncultured bacterium | reverse complement strand
TTGGTGACGGTGGCGTTGTAGATGTTGAGGAGACCGCCGTCGTTTACGGTGATGTCGTCGTTCACGGCGTTGGTCAGCTGGATGGTCTCGGTGCCGCCGGAGACCACGAGACCGCTGATGCTGCCGGTGTAGGTATAGTTGTAGCCGCCGTAGATTGTCAAACCCTTCACGATGCCGTAATTGTTGATCCGTCCGGCGCTGAGCCGGAGGTCGCTTCCGGTCGCCCCCGCCGACAGAGTGGCAAGCAGGGTCGCTCCCGTCCCCCGGAAATCGACGTTTTCGATCGTCGCGCCGTTGCTGACGGTGACGGTGGCGCCGGCGTTGACGACCGCGTCCTTGAAGACGGCGGCGGTGGTGCTGACGGTAACGGAAGCGCCGTCCATCACCGTGGCGCCGCGCAGCAGACCGCCTTGGCTGATGGCTGCCGACGCGCCGCTTCGGATCGTGGCGCCGCTGAGCAGACTGTTATCGTAGATGACCGCCGAAGCGCCGATGTCGGCTCCGGAGACCTGTCCGCCGCCGTAGACGATCAGCTTGCCGCCGGTTTGAGTGAAGTCCCGAACGTCCGCCCCGGCGTAAGTCTGGACGCTGCCGCCGGACTGGACGATGTTCGAGGCGTATCCGTGGATGAACGCCAGCCCGTTGAGGTCGATATTGGTCATGGAGCCGCCGGTGTAGATGTTGGCGGTGCCGCCCGAGATCATGACGCTGTTGATCAGCGCGCCGTTGCTGACGTTGAAATATTTGTGACCGCTGACCAACCCGCCGGAAACTTGAGCTCCTTCGCCGACGTAAAGATTCCCGCCGTATACCTGCGCCCCGTTCACGACGTTGCCGTTCTCGAGATAGGTCTGGGCGCTGGTCAATGTCGCGGTCGCCCCCGCCAGCACGTTCAAGCCGGATATCGTGAGCGTCTTGCCGGTGCCGTTCGCGACCAGCGAACCGGCGGAGACGTTGAAGTTCGACCCGGTCATCGTCGTCGCGTTGGAGTCCACCACGCCGGTAACGAACGTCATGGAAACGATGCCGCCCGAAATGTGCAGACCTTCGACGTACGCGCCGTTCTGGATCGCCGTCTTCTTGCCCTGCACGGCGATGTCGTACGCCTTGACGTTGCTGCCGCGGAGCACGAATTCGACGTTGCCCTTGTCCCGGACGTGGTTGAGCGTGATGTCGGCGCGCGCGGTCCCGGTCGCCGCCCCCGGGTCGCAGATGTAGGTGTGACCGTCGACGATCACGTTTTCGATCGTGGCGCCCGCCGAGGCGTAGAGCCGACCGGGATATTCGATCGTGCCGTTGCTGATCGAACCGCCGCTCAAAACGTAGGCGTAGATGGTGGTGGATGCGTCGCGATAGACCCAGTTGCCGTTCAGATCGAGCACCCGGCAGTAGGGATCGTTCGCGTAAGTCGAGTCGGCCGCGCTGGAGAAGATGTAAATGGTTTCGGTGATGTCGTGGGTCGCGGTGACGATTTCGGATTGCGTGTAACTCATCTCGATATCTCCCTTTTTTGATTATAGGTAATTGTTCCCTTTAAGACCGTCATATGTCATAAGCCGCGCGGCGCGGCGAAAAGTCGATCGTAGACTTGGCAGACCTCCTCGGGGCTCATGCCGCGCGGCACCGCCTCGTCTTCGACGCTCGCGAGGCGCGGCGCTTTCGCCAACAGGTCGAGGATCGCCTTCCAGTCGACCGTGCCCGTGAGCGGCATCTTGTGTTCGTCTCCGAGACCGTCGTTGTCGTGCAGATGGGCGACGACGATGTGCGGCAAGAGCAGCTCTTCCAGATGTTTTTCGCTGAAGACGAAGGGCGCGCCGCCCAGATTGACCGGGCGGAGACGGATGCTGTCGAGCGTCTTGCCGGGGGCGCGCCAGTTGATGTTGGCGTGACCCACGTCGAGGCAGACGCCGATCCCCGGCGACCCGGAAAAGTGCTCGACGTAACTCCGCAGCGCCTCTTCGTAGGCGATGGTCGAAAAACCGTTCTCGACCGCGATGGTGATGCGATTCTTCTCCGCCGCCGGGACGAGCAGTTCCAAGCTCCGGATCACGATTTGCCGATACTCTTCCTCGGTCATGTCCTGCGGCAGGCAGCCGATGTGGATGGTGTAGGACCCGACTCCGAACTCGGCGGGCAGCAGTTCCAGCAGCTTGAGATGTTTTTTGACGAAGCGCGAATCGGGGTCGGCGGTGAAACTGTCCACCGAGACCTCCGGCACGTCCCAGAACGGCGCGTGCGAACCGTGCGGGATCGCGCCGCTCGCGTCGAACGCCCGCTTCAGGACCTTCGCGAAATCCGGCTCCGCCAGCATCCGGTCGCACCAGTCGCAGCCGACGACGATCCGGGGCTGCCCCGCCGCGGCGAAGCGCGCCATCACGGACGCGAGGTCGCTGTCCGCGATTTTGGACCATTCGTAAAAATGGGAAAATCGATTTTCGAACATGATCTTGATGGTTATTTTACCCAATCCGGGTGTGAGTTTTCCAAAGCGACATATCCTCCATCGCCGCCCTCCGCCATGTAGGCGTCGATATTGCGGGAGTAGTGGATCACGTTTCCGCCGCCCGCGTCATAGACCCAGAGGGCGAAGAATTTGTTCGCGTCATCCATTTCGATCGATTCCACGTTCCCCGCGAAGGTGGCGACGATGCCGCGCCCGTTGTGGATCGGCGCGGGTCGGCATACGGTGGGTTCGGTCAGATTCGAGCGTTCCGGGTAAAAGCGTATCTCCGCCACGCCGTTGATGCTCACGGCGTCGTTGAACCACAGCCGTTCCGAGGGAGAGATCGGCTTGGAGAAGCGGGCTACGGACGCGGGACTGCTGACTCCCGGCACGACCTGCCGACAGCCCAAGCTGGCATAGGGAGCCCTGGTCTGGAGTCCGTACGTCTTGTCGGTGCCGCTGTTCTTGTTGTAGATGCTCGCGTACGCCTGCACAACGTCCTTACGGCTCTCCTTGAAGGGGATCGACGGGCAGCGCAGGTTTTCCGGCGGGGTCAGAGAGTCGAGCGGCATGGAGATCATTTTCGCTTTCGCCAGATGCCACAGGTAGCATCCCCGGCTCGGTCCCGTGTCCATCGTGGCCGCGTTGGGCATCGCCCAGATGCCATTGTGGTCGTCGACGTACATCTGCGCCATGGTCACCAACTGTTTCTGATTGTTGATGCAGGTCGTTCCCTGCGCCCGCGCCCGCGCCGACTGCAGAGCCGGAAGCAGGATCGCCGCCAGAATGGCGATGATGGCGATGACGACCAAAAGTTCGATCAGAGTGAAACTTCTTTTGCGCATTTTACTATCCCTCAATGGTTTATGGTGTTGGCACCGCTTTGATTTTTCAACACACTGTATTTTTTAAGTATCGACGCAATAAAAAAACTTCGGCACCGCTGCGCCGTCAAATCAATTTTCAAATTTCCCAATAATCGCCGCCGTCGAATTTATGCGACAATTCGGCTTTGAGCTTCAACACGCCCACATCGTCCGGCAGACGGTTGTTCCACGAAAAGAAGAATTTTTCGGCGATCTCCAGCGATCTCTGCGGTATGCGGATACGGTAGGTGTTCAGCAGCATGTCGAAATCGTTGGGCAGCAGCCGCCGCGTCGATATCACCATCAGCGGACGGTCGCCGAGGAGTTTCCCCCATTCGCGGTAACAGCCGAGGCTGTCCAGCACATAGTCGCGCAGAACCAGCATGTCGTAGTCGTCGCGGTAGCGGCGAAGCGACTTGATGCACCCGCGGATACTGTAGATGCTCAGGTAATCGCGGATTATCCGCGCTTCGTCGATCCCGCACCGCGCGATGGCTTCGTTCATCCCGTCGATCATCGAGTCGGCGTAAGAGACCTCCTCCCGAAGCGGCAGCCAGACCAGCATCCGCTTTGCCTCCACCTTGTCGGCGACCTGAAAAATTTTCTGGAAAAGGTCGGGGAAATCGTTCTCCACCCGCGGGATGCCGGTGTCGAGCTCGGTGTAGCCGATGTGGAGGATCGGCTTTTCCAGCGCCTTCACCGCCTCGACCCACGCCTGCGTGACGAATCCCGAGATCACGATGTAATCGCACTGCTCGAGCTCGGCGATGGCGAGGTTGTTGACGTCGCGACCGAAGGTGCGGATCACCCGCAGGTCGCAGTTGTGCTCGCGGAGAGCTTTGCGGAAGTTGGTTTCCTGTTCTCCCGAGGGATAGTCGTCGACGCCGATGCTGAGGATGCCGAGACGCGAAGTGAAAGTGGTGCGGTCCCAACCGTTGCCGACGAAGACGCCGCGGTTTTTTTCGCGCCGGAGCATCCCGCCGTTGCACAACTCGTCTTCGGCGCGGCGGAGCGGCAGATTGCTCGTTTCGAAGAGCGCACAGAGCTTCTGCTCGCTGGGGAGCTTGTCGCCCTCCTTCATCCGGTTCTCGAAGATGTAGCGGATGAGCCGCTGCTTCACGTCGTTGTATTTCAAGGTCCGGATCATAAACGCTTTTCTCTTATGCCCAAGCGCCTGCTTGGAACAAACACTTTAACTTTACAGTAATATTATACCACAAATCCCGATCAAAAGCAAGTGCCGCGAAAAAAAAATCAAAAAAATTCCATTTTATTATCCAATGGAATAACGCACAAATATCGATAAAAAAAAGACCTCCGCACTGGTCGTAGTTGCCGATGCGGAGGTCGTGCTTATTCCGCGAGGAAGAGTTTTCGCTGTTCCGCCCAGCTGTCGGGGATGCCGCGGCGGAGCTTGTCCAGCGAGAGGGTGACCGGCTGGCGGTTCTCCCATATCGCCTTGACGATGTCCGGCGCGAGGTTCGCCAGCTGAAGCGTCCGCGCCACGAAGGAGCGGTCCATCTTGAGCGATTTGGCGATCTGCCGCATGGTCGTCGCCTTGCCGGAGACGATCTGCTCCATGCCCCGGTGCGCCTGGATCAATGCCGTCTGGATCGGCAGCCGCGGCTCGTCGGTGGCGGCGTCGGCGGAGTGCAGCTTCACCAACCCGCCGTACCGCCGCAACTTGCAGGGAACGGTCAGGACGCATTCCATCCCCGAACTTTCGACGGAAATGGAGAAATCTATCCCCGCCTCCTTCAGCTGGAGATGCAGATTACTATCCGCCATTGCAAAATGCAGTTGAAAAGGGGTGGCGAGTTGAGGTTATTCACGTCTCGAATAAAAACGTGTCGTCATGTCTTGAGCCCGTCTGCCACAAGTTCCTTAAGATTTCTCCCGAGTCAATTCGTTATACTCCTCGGTGATTCGTGATTTCTCACTACTTCATACAAATATGCCGACCGATTCGGCGGGGTGACGCCTGCCGTTAGCGGTCGGCATATAAAAAACGGTTGTTTTCTGCTGTCTACTTCGCTATTCGGCGCTTTCGAAGGTGGCTTTGATGGTGAAGGTGTCACCTTCGGTGACCGGAGCGCCCCACGGCGGGAACATATTGACCCACTTTTCAACGGTGAAGGGAAGTTTTTTCGGCGTATCTTCGTCGTAGAACTCCAACTTGGTGCATTTGAAGACGAACTTGCCGGTCTCCTTCCCTTCGTCATTGACGACGATACCGCACAGTGACGGCGCGATCTTGCCGCTCCCGGCACTGACGACGAACTTGAGTTCCACCGATTTAACCTTGTCGAAGTAGATCCGCACCGGATACGCGAACCCCTTTATCTTGGGGTTGCTGAAGCGGATCTTGCGCCCCATGGTGACGCCGTCCGGCAATTCCCCGACCGGCTTCACCGTGCCGCCGTCCTTGGTGTAGAAGTTGAGATCCATGGCGATGACGTTGGCGGCGAATGTGGAGACCGCGCCTCCCGCGACCAACAACATGACGGCGAAAAATTTTTTGAACATCTTAAAACTCTCCTTTTTTTGTTTATGAAGCGCAATGATATGAACGCTTCCACTCACAGTCATTTTCATTTCCCGCTTTCCGCCCGGAAGCGGCGGCGGAACGAGGTGAAATCCGCCTTGACGATCGGGAAATATAGCCCCGCATTCATCAGGAACGCCCCCGAAAAGCTCTCTCCGGAGTCGAGGTCGCGGTACATCGTATCCGCGTCCAAGCCGCGCAACAGCAGCCAGTCGTGGCTCGGATTCGGGCGGCTCATGATCCGCACCGCCGTCACGATGAACTCGCGTTTGTCTTTGGCGACGAGTTCCCACCCGGATATGTTGTCGTCGAGCGGCGAACCGAGGCGGTAGAGATCCCCTTCGAGCATCAGATGTTCGTCGGCGCGCGCGACGGCGATCTGCCGCCGCACCTCGGAACGTTCCGCCTCTCCGAATTTTGCGGGATCGAGTTCGTACCCGAATGCCCCCATCATCGCCACGTCGCCGCGGGTCTCGAGCGGCGTGACCCGGCCGACGTGGCAGTTCGGCACGGCCGAAACGTGACAACTCATCGCGCTCGGCGGATAACCGAAACTCGTGCCGTACTGGATGTACAGCCGTTCGACGGCGTCGGTGTCGTCGCTCGTCCAGATCTGCGGCGTGTAGTACAGCATCCCGGCGTCGAAGCGCCCGCCGCCCGCAGCGCACCCTTCGATGAACAGATCGGGGAAGCGCTCGAGCAGTCTTTGCAGCAGTTCGTAGGTCCCCAGCATGAAACGGTGCGCCGCTTCGCCCTGCCGGTCGGCGGGCAGAACTGCCGAGCCGACCTCGGTGAACTGGCGGTTGGCGTCCCACTTGATGTAATTTATCTTCGCCGCGGCGATGAGGCTGCTCATCTGGTCGAAGATGCAGTCGATCACTTCGCGCCGCCCCATATCCAGCACCAGCTGATTGCGCCCCAGCGTCGCCGGACGACCGGGAATGTGCAGGCACCAGTCGGGATGCGCCCGGTAAAGTTCGCTGTCGGGCGAGATCATTTCCGGCTCGAACCACAACCCGAAATCCACGCCGAGTTCCCGCACCCGTTCCGCCAGCTTGGCGATCCCCGACGGGAGTTTCGCCTGATACACGAACCAGTCGCCCAGACTGGAATTCGATTCGTCGCGGTGTCCGAACCAGCCGTCATCGAGCACGAGCATGTCCATCCCCAAGTCGGCGGCGCGGCGGGCGAATTCGACGATCTTGTTCTCGTCGAACGCGAATTTGGTCGCCTCCCAGTTGTTCACTACCACCGGGCGGTGGAGGTGCACATGCGTCTGCCGGATCAGATGCCGCCGCAGAAAGTCGTGAAATGTGTGGCTCAGCGTTTCGAAGCCGGATGCGGAAAAAGCGGTCAGCGCCTCCGGGCTATGGAACGACTCGCCCGGCTCGAGTTTCCAACTGAAGCGCTCGGAGTTCAAGCCGAACTGGACGTGGGTCATATCGTACTGGTCGCGCTCGACCTCCGCCTTGAAGTTGCCGCTGTAGACGAGCATCTGCCCCCACGCCCGCCCGTGAGTTTCGGTCGCGTCTGGATCGCAGAGGATGAAGAACGGATTGGCCTGATGGCTGGAAAGCCCCCGGTTGCTCGCAAATTCGCGGACACCGGGATTGACGCGCTCCCGGAGCGGACGCCGTTCGCGCGTCCACCCGCCGGGAAAACTAACGAGGTCGAGTTTCGTACCGGAACGGTAGTCCAGCGTCAGCGAGGAGAGCCTTTCGACCGTCACGGGAGTTTCTCCCCGATTCAGCGCCCGGGCGCTCCGCGCGATGACGGGGAGTTTCTCGAAGACGCTGTACGACAAAACGAACTCCACCTTTATCACGTCGTCGCGCAGCGTGACTTCCAGTGTCTCCGCCTCCGCTTCGGTGGCGAACGACGCCGGGAGCCCCGGCAGTTCCACCTTGCCGCGGAAGATCCGGTGCGAGACATATTTCGCATCGACCGCGTTGAAGCCGTCGGGGGTGCGCACCTGCGCCGACGGCAGCCGGAAGTCGCCGCAGCCGAAGCTCGAAAACTCCTGCGGCAGATTGCTCAACGATCCGTCCTGCGGATTGCCGCCGGGGGGGATCGTGCTCTGCGAGCGCGGCGTCGTATCGTAGTTGAAGAGTTTCAGGATGTCGGTCGCGAGATGCGCGCCGTGGTACAGATGCACCAGCCGCCCGTAGCGGGGATGCACCATGAACGCATAGGTGCACTCCGCCGCGTCGAGCACGAACAGTTGGTTTTCGGGAAAATAATTGATGGCCATGATGTCTCTCGTCTTGTCGAACCGATTGGATCACTCCTCAAGACAGCCGTACGTCGTCAGCATGTACCGCGCGACGTCGAGCAGCAGTTTTTCGGAGCGCATCTTGAACTCGAGCGGCAGCGTCGTCAGTCGTTCGAAATCCGGTCCCTTTTGGGTAAAGCGTTTGCGCTTGGCGAACTTGGGCGCGATGGGGAGCGAGTACGACTCCAAGGTGAAATACCCTTTGAACCCGACGTCCAGCAAGCCGTTGATGACGGCGTCGTAACACACGGAACCCTGAAACGGCGCCATATGGGCATCCGCGCCGAAGTTGGTGTCGTGGATATGCACCGCCTTCAGACCGTCGCCGAGCTCCATGATGCACTTGTACTGATCGACCCCGTGGCAGTTGGCGTGCCCGACGTCCCAGCAGCAGCCGAAGAGCGGGTGTCGCCCCATCCGTTCGCTTAACTCGTTGAAGTCGCTCCCCTCGAAAAGGTAGTACTCGGGGAGATTCTGACGGCAGGTATTTTCGGTACAGACGCAGACCCCCGTTTCCTCCGCGGTCGGCATGAGTTCGCGGTAGAAGCGCGCGTTTTCCGCCATGAACTCCTCGCGGCTGCCGCCGCGACGCCAGACCCCGTGGATCACCAGACGACGGATGCCGAGCATATTGCAGACGCGAAGCTCGCGCTTCAGTATCTCGATCCGCCGGTTGCGCTCCTTTCCGGGGTCGATGCAGCCGTCGGAACCGTGCGCCTGCACGAAATCCGCACCGGCTTCGGCTCCGGCGCGGCGGATGCCCTCCGCCCACTTGCGCCAGTCGTCGGAGCAGAGCGCCGAATCTTCGGCGAAGGAGTGATACATGTTGAGGTCGATATGTTTGAAGCCGCACTGCGCCAAAAGTCTGGTCGCTTCTGCGGCGTCGTTCCAATCGAGATATTCCCGGAAGTCTCCGGTGCTGGTGGCGATCTTCATAACGTTTCCTCCTCGCGGTCATGAAGTCGAAACACTCCGGCGGAGACGCCGGAGATGGCGATGCGGAGTTTTCCGTCCCGCGGTTCGACGACGACGTCTCCGACGCCTACGAGCTTTTCCGGCGTTCCCGCGAGCTGGATCTCGAACTTCCGCGCCTTCGCCGCCGGGTTGACCGCGACGATGAAACGCTCGCCGTCAAGCTCCCGCTCGTAGACGAGCGGAGAATCCGCATGTTCCGAGACGAGACGGCGGAGTTTTCCCTCCGCGCCGAGCGCCGGATGGTCGTGGCGCAGAGAAATCAGATTCCGCGTGAAGTTGAGCAGCGAATCCGGGTCGTTTTCCTGTTCCGCCACGCAGGGGCGCTCCAGATCGGGATCGAGCATGATGTAGAACTTTGCCGGATCGGCGGCGGAAAACCCCGCCTTTTCGCCCTTTTCCCACTGCATCGGCGACCGCGAGCCGCCGCGCCAGTAGCTCCCCTCGATGTTGCCGACCTGCGGCAGGTACTTCATGCCGATCTCGTCGCCGTAGTAGAGAAACGGTCGCCCCGGCAGGGTAAAGATGCAGGCTAACGCGACCTTGATCTCGTCGACGTTGCGCTGGCGGCGCAGCCGCACTTCGTCGTGGTTGCCGGTGATGATCGAAAAACGCGCCGTCCCGCCGTCGTACGCGAGAAGCTCCTCGAGCTCGTCCATGAAGTCGCGCGAGTTGCCCGAACTATCCCGTGAGAAGAAACTCCGGGGGCTCTCCGCCTTGAGCCGGTCGGTATGGGGTTCGTACTCCTCGGCGCGAAACGTCGCCTTGTTGGCGAGGGCGTATTTCGTGCCGCCCCACGGCATGAGGAAGTCCGAGTCGAAGCCGCATTCATCCGCGAGATCCGGTCGGCCGCCCTCGGCGACAAGTATCGCGTCGGGATAGTTGGTCTTCATCCACGCCGAGTAGTCCTGCCACAGCTCCTTGAGCGCCTCGTCGCGCCCGGACCGGCCCTTGACCAGACTGAATGCCAGATCGACGCGGAAGCCGTCGCACCCCATGTCCAAATAGAATTTCATCACCTGCCGGATCTCTTCGCGGAGCGGTTTGAGCCGCGGGTCGCTGGTGGCGAACTGCCACGAATGCTCCGGCTTGGGGTCGCTGAAGCCGTAGTTCAAAGCGGGCTGCGAGTAGAAGTAATTTATCATGTAAAAGCCGTCGCGCTCGCCGTACCCGGTGATGAACGGGTAGCCGTCCAAGTCGCGCACCTTGCCGTCGGTGAAGACGTAGTAGTCGTCGTACGGGGTCTTGTCGCGCGAGACCGCTGCCTTGAACCACGGGTGCTCGATGGAAGTGTGCCCGGGCACTAGGTCGAGCAACAGCCGCATCCCGCGTTTGTGGACTTCGCCGATCAGGCGCTTGAGGTCGTCGTTCGCGCCGTAACGGGGAGCGACTTTGAAATAGTCGCGCACGTCATAGCCCGCATCCTGAAACGGCGAATCGAAGCAGGGGTTGAGCCAGATGCCGTCCACGCCGAGGCTTTTCACATAATCCAGTTTTTCGACGATCCCCGCGAGGTCGCCGATGCCGTCGCCGTTCGAATCGCGGAAGCTCTGCGGATAGATCTCGTAAAACACCGCGTTGCGGAACCATTCCGGTATTTTTTTTGCCATAGCTGTCTCAATGATTATTTGTCCCCTTCGGGGCACCTCGCCAGTATCATGCGGTCGATGAGCAGGCTCTTGCCGCCGTCGCCGCCGTCCTTGAACGACAGATAAATATCGTACTTTCGTTCCGGATCTTCTGGATCGTAAAACGCGCCCAGGAAGAAACGTACGTCGCGATTCGGCAGCGTCCGGAGCGCCACTACCCCGCTTTCGGAGAGCTTGACGCGCCCCACCCGGTAGAGATGCCAAGTATTATCGCTTTGGATCTTTTTGATCTCCTTCGACCGCAGCATCGGATTTCGCAGATCGGTCACGAGCACATCGTTCCACGGCAAGCCGTCTTTTTCGCCCACTCGGATCGTCCAGAGTTTCGGGGCCGCCGCGCCGGGACCGGGGACCGGGATGCGCACCGCATAGCCGGAAGCAGTCGAATCGTCCCACACGGCAGGGGCACGACGACTTTGGCAGGGCATCACGGCGAAGAGATTTTCCCTGCCGTAACGCGCGACGAGATCGTCCGGGAAGGTCTGGGGGCGGCGGTTGAACTCGTAAGCCATCCGCACCGGAGCGAGAAAGGCGTCCTCGTTCCATTGGTACGCCTCGCGGTTCGGGTAGCCGTCATAAATCCGTTTGAGGTCGTCCAGAACGTAGCGGCAGTAGCGCTCGTAGAGTTTGTCGAGCGGGAGCGTTCGGGCGAATTCGGGATCGGCTTTGACGCACTCGGGGTAGCAGAGGACGGTCACGGCGTCGAGGTTGATGCGGGCGCGGCGCACGTTGAAAAGCGCCTGCGGATCGCCCTTGACCAGCTCCTCCATGCGGTCGAAATCCTGTTGCCAGCGGATGAGGTTCTTTCCCGAGTGCAGAACTCTCCGCATCACCCGCGGGTCGTAGTAGTAGCGGAAGTAGCCGGGGTCTTTGCGCGCCTGAACGTCGGTATCCTTCAGATAAGAAATGATGTCGTTGGAAGCCGCCCCGTACACGGCATCGCAGAATTCCTTTACCGTCGCGTCGACGTCGATATCGACATTCTCCGCCATTCGGTTCTGCAAATAGGTGTTGAGCTCCTTGAACGCGCAGCCGTGGAGGATGCTGCCGCCCTGTTCGGCGATAATGTAGCGGGTTCCGGCGGCGTGGGCGAGTCTCAGATTTTCCGCATTGCGCCAGACGCCGGGGAAGAGGCTGTAGATGTGCATTCCGTGGGGATACAGGACGGGGTAGTTCCAGATCCAGATCTCCCGGCAGAGTTTTCCCCACCGGCGGATCTGATCCAGAAAGCGGACGTTGTGACCGGCGCTGAAGGGCTTGGAAAAATCCTGTTCGAGCGGGGCGAGGATCACCGCCAGATTGTCCGGGAATTCGAGCCCGGTCGGCGGAATGCCGGTCATGTCTTCCTGATACGCGAAGAAGCGGAACGAAAGTTTGGGGTACTTCTTCCCGAAGCGGCGGCTCATCTCGACGAGGAAGTCGAAGTACGGCCCGCCGGGAGTCCGGTACTTGTCCGCCAGCGCCTTGCATCCTTTGCAGAAGCAGAAACCGCCCTGCTCGTCGTTCTGGGTGAAGTCCAATATCGCATACTGCCGGGGATCGTACTTTTCCGCTTGGATGACCTTTTCGATGTTCTCGAGCAGGATGCGGCGCACCTCCGGATTGGAAAAACACACCTGCATGTAGGCATTGCGTTTGCCGCTTTTATCCAGCGAGAAATATTCGGGGTGATCCTTGAAATACGCCTGGTCCGCCAAAGCGGGATGGGGTCCGGCGAAGAAGCGCCCGTCGGCGTTGAACGACCGCGGTTTGCGCGGGATCGGCGGCAGATAGGCGGCAAGAGTGTGGGTCACGGGACCGATGTAGAGCCACGCATCGTCAACCTCGCCGAAAGCGTAATCCGGCATCAGGTAGCTGTTGTTGCGGCGCACCCAGTTGCGGATCGCCGGCATCAGCCGCAATTCGTCGTAGCGCGCGCCGTGCTCGATGGACTTGAAGCTAGGCACATGACGGTAGTCGATGGCGTCGAACTTGAGCGTCGGCTGCTTGGGTATCTTCTTGTCGCCGGTCATGGTATACCAGCGGCAGCCGCAGAATTCGGTCAGGAAATTGTAGACGGCCCCCGAAGTGCCGTGACGGTGATCGCCGCAGATGTAGAGGTCGCGTCCGACGGTTTTGATCCGACGCTCGCGGGCGGCGAACTCCGCCTTTTCGCCGGTAGGCACTTTGCCGATGTAGATGCCGGGACCGTCCGTTTTGGGTGCGACCGGGAATTCCGCTCCGGTGATTTCCTTCAGCGTTTCGACGAAGTCGCGGACTACCGGATCGAGCAGCGCGTCACCTTTGGAAAAGTCGTAAACGATCGTGTAATCGGTCTTGCCGTTTTCCGCCAAAACGAGCTCCGCCGCCGGACATATGACAGATGCCAGCGCGGCAAAGGCGAACACAACTCCGCAAAAGACGTGCTTCATGTGGATATTTCCTTATCGGTTCTTCGGGGAACTGTGGATTAGTAGCTCAAATCGAGCAACGCATTTTCGCCGCCGCCCTGTTCCATGTAGGCCCTTACCATGACCGACCGGATGTTCCCGGAACCGATATGGCGTAGATAGTAATAGTTGGTAAGTTCGTCGGCGCTTATGGTAGTGACACTGCCGACGAAGGTCAGCAAGTTGATCCTGCCGTTGTGTACCGGCGACGCATAGGCGTAGAATTTTTCACCGACTCCCGCGTTCCACGGGATCCACAATGAACTCTGGATGTTTTTCTGTGTAACGCAATCGACCATCCACCCCCGTTCGGAGAGCGAAACGTCCTTGACGTAGTTGGATTCGTTGTAGGTGCTGGTTTTGTAACCGGGGCGCTGCTCCTCGGTGCCGACGTTGAAACCCGGAAACGGCAGATTGCCGTTGTTATAATTGCTTCCATAGGTCTGGAAAAATTCAAGGCTCGGGTCGGTCGAGAACGGCACGCTCGGGCAGCGCAGATGACTCGGTACGCTGTTGAGGGCGCGCTTCAGCCGGTCGCCGGTGAGTTTCTGCCACCAGGAATTGTCGGTGAATTTTTCGACGTTGAGTTGTATATACTTGCCGCGATGGAGGTTATATACCCAATTTCGGCTGTCGATGGTGGCGTTGCCGGAGTACCACACATTGCGATGATCGTCCATATACATCCTGCCGGTGATACCGAGCTGTTTGAGATTATTTATGCAAGTCGTGCCTTGTGCGCGGGCCCGTGCAGACTGCAGCGCCGGGAGCAATATGGCGGCGAGGATGGCGATGATCGCGATGACGACCAGAAGCTCGATCAGTGTAAAATGTTTCTTCAAGATTGGCCTCCTGAATGTTTTGCGGCATTGCGCCAGTTGTTTGCAGTAAACTTTGGGTTGTTGTAAGTCTTTATCCCAAAACTCTCAAGATTCTCAAAATTTCACAAGCGACCGTTGTTCTTATATCAGCGATTCAAGCACATCTGCTTCCAACAAAAAACGGTCGGAAACCGCCGCCGGAGATGTCGTACTGGCTCCGGCGACGGCCTCAGGCCGCGTGTGGCTTACGCGGTAATCTGCGCGAACTTCAGTGTGCCGTCGACGCTGGTGAACTTCCAGCCCGCCCAGTCACCGTCGGAGATCGCGGTGTCGTAAGCGACGCTCGTAATCTCCGTACCGCCGATGTAGAGGTCGAAGGTCGTCGTGGCGTCGAACGCCGCGGTCGCGATGTTCCAGCCCCCCGCCGCCTGATCCGCATCCGTGAAGTTGACCCTCACGGTGTCGCCCGCGAAGTCGGCGTTGTCCCACGTCAGGAACGACGTATCCGCCAGCGTGTCGGCGCGGTCGGTGAAGTCGAACTCCCACGCGGTGTTGGTGACATCCGCCCCCGCGGTCGCAAGCGTCATCGCCGTATCGTCGTCCAAGGTGATGCCGGCGAAGCCGCCGACCTTGCCCGAAAAAGTCCCGGTGTAGGCGGTGAAGCTCAAGGTCGCATCGCCATCGCCTTCAACGTAGGTGTAGCCGTAGACACCGTCCGCGAAAGTGAAGTTCTTGCCGCCGGTGAAGACCACGCTGGCGGTGCCGGTCACCGCGTCGGTGGCGCTTTGACCTCTGGCGTAGATCGCGTTCGAGATCGTGCCGTCCGAGACGATGATGGTCACGTTGCCCGCGGTCGTTGCGCCTCCGGAGGTCGAAGTCGAGCCGCCGCCGAAGACGTTCGAGATCGTGCCGCCAGCGATGGTGATGTCGACGTCGCCGACGACGCTGGTGCCGCCTTTCTGCGCCCAGCCGCCGCCGTAGACGTTGCCCATCGTCGCATCGCCGGAGACGGTCAGATTCACGTTGCCGAGAACTTCCGCCTTGACGCCCGACGCGAAGATGCCGCCGAAGACGCCGCGGCCGCCCGCCGCTTCTCCCCAGTTGCCGCCGGAGATCGTCGCCGTGACGCTGTCCACCGTGTAGACCGTACCGGTCGCGTCGCCGGTGGCGTAGCCGCCCGCGAAGATGCACGCCTGCGTTCCCTTGGTGGTCTCGCCGCCCGTTACGGTCAACGTGACGTCGCCCGCCGTATGGCGGGTGCCGTTACCCTTCGTCGTGTCGGTCTTGACCGCCGACGCGCCGTAGATGTTGCCGCTGAACTCGCCGCCGTCGATCGTCATCGAAACGTCGCCGACGCTCGTGGTGGTCGTAAGCTTGTTGGCGAGGGCGCCCGCGTAGAGATCCTTGGCGAACGTGCCGCCGTAGAGCTCCGCCTTGACTTTCCCGGCCACACTGCCGAAGCCGCCCGCATAGGCGACGCCGGTGAAGTTCATGCCGTCTTCGCCGTTGTCGCTGACGAGCAGATTGACGTTCTCGACCGAACCGCCCGCCGTCGCGCCAGCCGCGAGGTTGCGAACCGTACCCTCGTAGAGCCACAGATTGACGTCGTGGGCGAAGTTGCCCTCCGCGCCGTAGAGCGCGGTGGCCAAATTCGCGCCTTCGACGGTCAGCCACGCGTCGCCGCTGGTGTTCGCACCTGCGACCGCCGCCGGGAGCGTCGTGACGTCGGTGGTGCTGTCCCACTTGGCCGCCAACCCGCCGTCCGCGAGGACGGTCGCGTTGGTGCTGTCGAGCTCCGCCGTCGTCGTTTGCGCGCTGACCGTGAAGCTGGTGGTGGTCAGCGATTTGCCGGTCGTGAAGTCGTAGCTCACTCCGAGGAAGCCGTTGGAGTATTTCGAGCCTGCCGCGACCGTCATGTCGAAGACGCGATACTGGCCGAGATCCAGAGTCTTGTCGGTCGCACTTGAGCCCTTCGTGAAGGTGTAGGTCGCGCCCGATTCGACACCCCGGACGGCGAGCGTGGTGCCGGCGGCAAGACGGCTCAAGTTGGTGATATCGACCGTCTGGTTGCCGGTCGTGCCGGTGAAGTCGAGCGTGACGAGCTCGCCGGTGTCGATCCCCGCGACGGCGAGGTTCATCGAGCCGCCCGCGAGAAGCGTCGTATTTTCGATTCTCGCGTCGGCGCCGAAGATCTGGAGCTTCGCGCCCGCGCCGCCGATGACCGTGTTGCTCGCCGTCTGACCGCCCGCAGAGAGGTTCAGGTTGCAGGTCGAGCCGTGACCACCCGAGAGCGTCACGTTGTTGAACTCGACGGAAGCGCCGTTGACGCCGATGATCGCGCCCGCCCCGAACAGAACGCCGTCGAGCTTCGCGCCCGAGAAAGCGGAAATGCGGGTCTCGAAGTTGTTGCCGGTCGCGTTGCTGAGCACGATGTCCGAACCGATGGAGAGCTTGTACGCCTCGTCCCCCGCGCCGAGACCCTCGATCACGCCGTTGGTGCCGTGACCGGTCATCTGGGTCGTTCCATCATACCAGAGCGTTCCCTCGGCGATGGTGGTATTCGCTCCGGCCAGCGTCGCTTGACCGCCATCCTTGACGAAGGCGACCTTCGCCCCGGCGACGGTGTTCACGTTGTACAACGTGTTGCCCGCCACCGCGCTAAGCACGCCGCCGTTTTTGACGTTGACGGAGCCGCCCGTCATGTTGACGTTCTGCGCCGACCCCTGCCAGCTGACGTTGAGTGTGCCGTTGGCGATCGTCGCGCCGACGAGTTCCGAAAGCTTGCCGGTCGCGCCCTCGATGTTGATCGTGCCGGTCTCCATAGCGACGTCGTGGGCCGAAGCGCCGCTTTGGACATGGAGGGTGTTGCCGGATATCGCGATGGTTTCGCAAAGGTTGTCGGCATATCGCACGATCATGTCGCCGCCCCGGAGTATCGCGCCGCTCGCGTAGCCGCCGCCCGCCGCGTCGAGGAACACCATCGAACCGCCAGCAACGAGCGTATCGTAGGCCTTGCCGCCGTTACTGACATAGATGCGGTTGCCTGCCGCGCCGATCAAGGTGACGTTCCGCGCCTCGGCTCCGTCGGTGAAATAGGCGGAGTGGTTGACGACGCAGTTCGACAGCGTGATGCCGTTTCCGTAGGATCCGGCAATGCTCTGATCGTACTGGTAGATCACGCCGTTCTGGGCGTAGGCGTCGGCATCGCCGGTCAGCGCGCCCGCGGCGAAATTGATGTCGCCCGTCATCTTGAAATCGTTGCCCAATGTCCACTCGCCACCCGCTTCGACAGTGATGTCGGCGTAGGAGTGCCCGGCTTCGGTACCGCTGATGAAGCCGCCGTTGGAAACGCGCACGTTGCTCAAGATTCCGTTGGCGCGGTCGCCCATACCCAACGTGCCGCCAGCGTAGACGTCGATATCTACGGCGCTGCCGCCATTCTGGACATAAAGGATGCCGCCCGAGACTTGGACCGCGCTCGCGATATTGCCGCCGGAGCGGACTATGACCGCGCCGCCGACCATCGTGACGCCGCGGACGAGGCCGCCGCCGTTGGAATCGTAATTGTCGAGTTCGCTCGCGGAAATGACGCCGCCCGACCACAGACCGCCGGAAGACACCCAGGCCCGGGCCGCGACGTCGAAGTTGCTGGCGACCGCGCCGCTGCTGATGCGGATCTCGCCACCAGTGATCTTGCCGCCCGAAACGAGGGAGCCGTCGTAGACATAGGTTTTTCCGGCCGTGACCGAAAGATCCTTGAGCGTCGTCTCCGACACGTAGAAGTTGCCGCTGGCTGCGGCGTCACCGCCCGTCATCGTTACGCCGGAGACGGTGAAGTTGCCGAAATTGATCGTGCCGCCCGCGATCGTGCCGCCCTTGAGTTCGCCGTTGGCGGCGTAGGTGACGCCGCCCGTCTGCGCGATGTCCCTGGCGGAAGCGCCGCTCTGGATGTGGAAAGTGCCGCCGTCGTAGACCTGTACGTTCTCGGCCAGATTGCCGGTGTAGCGCAGGATGAACAGACCGCCCGAACACTTGACGTCGCTCGCGTAGGCCGCTCCGCCCGTGGTGTAGACGTAGAATTCACCGCCGCGGACGATGGCGCGCCGCGCCACGCCGCCGGAGGAGATGTAGACGCGGTTGGCGGTCGTATTCGGCCCCAGCACGACGTCTTCCACTACGCCGCTCGAGTAAACGTAAAGTTTGCCGGTGGCACCGTTGACTTCGATGTTCTTGGCCGTACCGCCGGAGGCGAGGTGGAGGTCGCTCGTGATAATGCCGCCGTCGAGTGTCGCGCCGCCCGAGAGCCGGATGGCGCCCGCCGTCTGGTTGACGTTGACGAGCGTTCCGCCCGACGCCGTCAATGTGCCGCTTGCGTTGAGAGCGCCGCCCGTCATCGCGAAGTCGTACAGATTGACGTTCTGGAAATTCAGCGTGCCGCCCGCCGCCGCACCGCCCGAGACGTCTCCGGCGGTCAGGGTCAGCGTGGCGCCGTCCTCCATCGTGAGTCCGACGAGCCGACCCGTGCCGGCCGTGAAACTGCCGATCGCTCCGGTGCGCAAGGTAAGGTTGCTGACGACCTCGTTGGCGATGTTGTTGTTGACGATCGTGCCGCCGTTCAGAACTTCAGCGCCGTTGACGGTCGCGCCGCCCTGAACGTGCATCGTACCCTTCGAAACGGTGATGTTTTCGGCGCGGTTGGTTTCCCCGCGGACGATGATCGTCGCACCGGCGGAGATGGCGTAGTTCTTTATTACCGCGCCGTCGGCGCCGTTGCCGACCAGCGCCTGCAGCGTACCCGCCGAAACCGCGCCGCCGTCGACGACGCCGTTGCCGTACAGATTCACGGTCGTGGCGCCGACCTTCCGCAGATTCTTGACCGTCGTGCCGGAACTCACGTTGAAAGTGCCTGCGTTGTAAATCATCCCGTCGACGACGGAGCCCTCTTGGGTTATGTTCACCGTGCCGCCGTTCTGCGTGATGTTGGCGCCCGAGCCGCCCGACTGGATGTACAGTGTGCCGCCGTCGACCTGGATGGTGTCGGCCAAATTGCCCGCCCAGCGGATCACCAGCGCGCCTTTTTGGAGCGTGACGCCGCGGAAGATGCCGCCGCCCTTCGCATCGTAGGCTTGGTTCTCGCCGGTGCCGCTGATCACGCCGCCCGACCACACGGCGCTGCTTTCCACCCATGCCCGGGCCGCGCCCTCGATGTTAACGTTGCTGGCAACGCCGCCGATGCTGACGGTGATCTTGCCGCCCGCGATGGTGCCGCCGACCGCCACGGCCTTGAGTCCGGATATCACCGTTGATCCCGCGGTCTGGTTGATGCCGTAGGCGTTGGCGGAGTTGTTCACATAGAGTGTACCGCCCGCCACCGTGATGTCGTGCGCGTTGGCAAATCTGGTGAGAACGCAGCTGCCGCCCTGAAGTGACGCTTTGCTAATATAGGAGTAGGCTCCGATGACACCGCTTACAGCGATCTCGCCGCCCGTCTGCGTGGTGTTGGTGGCGGACGCCCCCTGCTGGACGTAAAACGTACCGCTGGAAACCTTGACGTTGGCGCCGCTGTTGCCCGCGTACCGCAAGATGACCTGGACACTGCCGCCGTTGACCGTCGCACCGTCGACCAGACAGCCCTGCTGGTCTTGAGTGAGGGCCTGCAGCGTGCCGCCCGATAGAACGACGAAATCCTTCGCGACGGCGTGGTCTTTGAGGTATACCAGTTTGGCGTCGGCGTCGGCAACATAGGCGTTACTGGCGACGGTCAATCCGGTGCTGGTGGTGTTTACGATATTCAATGTGTTCACATAAGCCATGATACTGTCTCCCTAGATTTTGAGTTCGCTATTGTGAATTTGTGCTTTACAACCTGAATGATATAATGTGTTTTTCTATTTTTTGCCAATGCTTATGTTCTTTTTCCTATTCGCTCTATTCCCATTGTGGGTAGAATAGAGCGTTCCTATTAAAGGAACGGCTACGGTGCGGTTTTTTCCGCACACCCGGCAGACTTATGCACTGGATGCCCAGCCGTTGCTTTTACTTTAACATACTGCAACACAAAAAAGTTGTAAACGATAATTTTGTGCTATGTATTGTAATCTTGTGCTTTTTGGATGAAGGAGACTGTTGCAATATGTACAATGCGGATTAAATTATCAAACAGAGCTCAGGAGGCGCGATACATGGGGTTCATTTTGGCGGAGAATTACCGCGTGGCGGGATGGAGGCGTAACAAAACGTTACGAATGCATCTCGTGTACTGCGGACATGAAATCGCCAACGCCGGATATATCAACTACGGATTGCGGCGCGGCTCCAAGGCTCCGATGCTGATTTGGCAGTACACCTTGAAAGGTTGCGGTCGCTATCGTTTGGGCGAACACGAATACGACATTCCCCCCGGGTACTGCTTTCTGGCCCAAGTGCCCGAGGATCATTGCTACTATATACCCGAGGATCAGCCGTCATGGGAGTTCATCTACATCTGCTGCGGCGGAGAAGAGGTGGCCAGACTTGCGACAGAACTGCGTCGTGCCGGGTCGGTCTTCGCGCTCGCGCCCGACAATACTGTGGTGAAAACGGCCTATGACATCATCGCCGAGGCGCGCGACGCGGGGCTGGACAACATCTACCGGACGAGTCTGCTCGCCTACGACTTCATGATGAAGCTCTTTCAGCTGGATATTACCTGCCGCGCGCCGACCACACTGGAGATCGCGGTGCTGGCGAAGTCGCGCAGTTACTGCGCCGAGCACATGGCGGAGCCGATCAGCGTCAGTGATCTCGCTCGTGCCACCGGGTACAGCCGTTGGCACTTTTCGCGGATATTCACCCGGGTGTACGGCAAAAATCCCCATCAGTTCATAATCGAACAGAAGCTGAACAACGCGCTCACGCTGCTCAAGACCACCAGACTGCCGCTCAAGACCATCGGGAACAGCTGCGGGTTCGAGGAAACGAGCTACTTCTGCAAAGTATTCAAAAAATATTACGGGACCACTCCCGACGAGTTCCGCCACGACGCCTCGCACGAAGCGGAATGACCGCCGCAGCCGCTTCTCCGCTCCCCCCGCGCAAATCCGACTTATTGCGGTACGCTGGACTATCTGACAAATATTTCATACTATATTAAAGGTTTTTGTCAAAAAGACGCTTGAAAACCGGTCTGAGTACCCGTTATAGTATTTACGTTAGCGTGAAAGGAATATAAAGCCAAACATATTTTCAAGCGTCAGTTCCAAAAAATGGTTGCCGGCGGGGAGACGATTCTCCTGCGGTCGTTTTTTTTTGCCGATAGTGTTTGAAGATGGGGGGCACGGTTTAAGTCACCGATGGGGGGCATTTCAAGTATTTTCGTAAAATGTTGGCCTCAGCTTTCTGCTCAAAACGGTTCTACGGGGAGAAGGAGGTTGGATTTTTCTGGAATTCGTTTTGGCGATTTCATAAAGTCCATGAAATTACCCGGCAGAGAAAAAACCGGGAAAGACGCAGGTGTTTGATGCTGAAATGAGGTTGTCTGCCCTCCTTCGCCAAGGCTATGGAGGGCATCCCTCGTCTCGCTCCGTCTGACGACTCCGCTCGTTTTTGCTGCGCAAAAAAAAAGCTACGGATAGCAGACCTTCCGGCCTGCCATCCATAGCTTCAGCGACGGATGGTGGAGCAAAAGAGACTCGAACTCTCGACCCTCACACTGCCAGTGTGATGCTCTAGCCAACTGAGCTATTGCCCCATA
>CACZPY010000317.1 GCA_902783135.1 uncultured bacterium | reverse complement strand
GCGCTGATCTCCTTGTCGAGGCTGACTTCCTGGAAGTCGATGTGGACGAAGTAGTTCTTGAGGTGGTTGTACTGCACTTCCTTGATCAGCGCCGGCACTTCCTTGCCCGCTTCGATCAGCGTGACCATCTGGCTGGCGTGGCTGGCGCTGAAGGCGCACCACGCGTCGGAGTCGACGCTGATGGAGCGCGGGGCTTTGCCGTTTCCGTAGATGACGGCCGGAATCCGGCCGGCGTTGCGGAGACGGCGGGAGGCGTTGTTACCGAAGACGGTACGCTCCTCCACCTGGATCTTGGGGGTTTCCTTGCTCATGGATTTCCTTTCTTGTCGTGTTGACTATGTGTGTGTGAGTTTGGTTGCCGTAAAAAAATCCCGTCGCGTTTCTTCAATCCTTGAGATAGAACAGCGACGAAATGGATTTACCGTAATGGATGCGGCTGATCGCCTCGCCGAGCAGCGGCGCGATGCTGATGACCTTGATCTTGCCGTCGAGGGTATCCGTCACCGGCACCGCGTCGGTGGTCACCAGCTGCTCGATCTCGGGAGTCGCGAGCAGTTTTTCCTTGCCCTTGTCGTTCAGCAGGCAGTGCGAGACCGCCGCGTAGACCTTCGCCGCGCCGTTCTCCTTCAATATGCGCGCGGCGGCACAGAGCGTACCGGCGGTGCTGGTCAGGTCGTCGGTGATCACGCAGACGCGGTCGCGCACTTCGCCGACGAGCAGATTGGACGCCACCGTGGTCGCGTTGATCCGGCGCTTCGTCACCACCGCGAAGCCCGCCTGCAGCATGTCGCCGTAGTACATCGCCATCTTGGTGCTGCCCGAATCGGGAGCCACGACCACGCCGTTGTCGCCGATCAGCGTCTTCAGGTAGGGGACCAGCACCGGACGGGCGTAAAGGTGATCGACCGGGATGTCGAAGAAGCCCTGGATCTGCTGTGCGTGGAGGTCGACGGTCAGCACCCGGTCGGCTCCGGCGGCGGTCAACATGTTGGCGACCAGCTTGGCGGTGATGGGAACGCGGGGTTTGTCCTTGCGGTCCTGACGCGCGTAACCGAAGTACGGCAGCATGGCGGTGATGCGCGCGGCGCTCGCCCGGCGGGCGGCGTCGATCATGATCAACAGCTCCATCAGATAGTCGTTGGGGCGGTTGCAGGTCGGCTGGATCAGAAAGGCGTCGGCGCGGCGCACGTTTTCCTCGAACTGCGCGAAGATCTCGCCGTCGGGAAAGTGCGTGATGTGCACCTTGCCGAGATTGATGCCCAGATAGTTGGCAATCTGCTGCGAGAGCTCCGGATGCGCGGAACCGGAGTATACGCAAATGTGTTTCGCCTCTTCCATTTCGACTGCATGTCCCATTTTTTTGTAAAGGGGAACACGCACCGCGACGGACCGGAAACACTCCGGAACTTTTTCGTACCCCGCGCATAAGCCTTTGCGCCGCAACGTTTCCGTCGCGACAGAAAGACCATACTGCGGGAGCCTCGCGGTGCGACGGCGTTGCGCCGTCTTCGATCCGCCGGACGCGGATCAAGGTTGCCCGATTACGGTTTACTATAACCTGTCAATAGCTTAATATAGCCCGGTCAGCGCGTTTTGTCAACCCCGAGGAGGTGCTTCGCGCACTCGGCGGTGCGGCAAGAACCGTCGAGCGGCAGCAACAGCAGCTCGAATTCGCAGTACCCCGGCTTGACGCGGTATTGCTCCAACGTGATGGCGCGGGTGCTCGACGACCCCAAGCCCCGCTGGATGAGGTCGCAGTACACGTGCACCTTGCCGTCGCCGCGCAAGTCGGAACGGTGCGCCGCAACATACAGCTCGTCGTCGGAGTAGAGACTCGCCGAAAACTCCATGCGCCCCGGCGCCGCGATCAGCACCCCGCGCCCCGCGTCGTCGGTCAAGGCGGCATAGAGGACATGCGTGCGGTTGCCCGCCGACTGCGGCAATATGTACGGGAACGCGAAACTTTCGACGCGGTCGTAAAATACGCTCTCGTAGACGGCGGAGTCGCGGTCGCAGTAGTTTTCGATCGGGCCCATGCCCCGGTAGACGATGTTCGAAAACTCGCCCGGGAGCTCCAGCTCGACGCCGAGGCGCGGGAGATCGGTGAACGCTTCCGGCACGTCGAAGGCGTAGCGGCAGACGAGCGCGCCGTCGCCGCGCAGCTGCGTCTCCGTCCTGACTTCGACCTTCGCGCCGGGCTTTCCCGGAGCCGTCACCGCCACGGTGGCCTTCGCCCCGCCGTCGGTAAACTCGAACGCCGCGGTCTCGAAGTGCATGCGGTCGTAACCCCACTCGCGCCACAAGGGCAGAATGCCCTGCTTGCGCTTGGGCATGAGCTTGATGCCGTCGCTGTCGGTCGGGCTCCGCCACAAGTGGACGCGCGGCCCGCCGAGCAGCAGCGCCCGGCCGCCGCACGCGAACGCGGCGACGCCGGAGCGGTCGATCTCGAGCGTCGTCCCCGCCGCCGTATAGATCGCGGCGTCGGCGCGCTTTTCGCAACCGACCCCGGCGAGCGGCGCGGCTTCGACCGGGAGTCGGCGCGGATGGAGCGTGAACCCCTCGTAGGCGGCGCAGTCGCCGTCGGCGTCGCAGAGCTCGACGACGAG
>CACZPY010000316.1 GCA_902783135.1 uncultured bacterium | reverse complement strand
GGTGTGGACGTGGACGGCGTTGAAGAGGATCTTTTCCGGCGGCAGATCGGGGATCTCCGCCTTGACGAGCTTGCGCACCTGCTTCACGATGTGCCCGGGCGGATTGATGAAGTCCATCGACAGGAAGACCACGCAGTCTTCGCCGTTGTCGACGGCGAGGGCGGTCGCCATCAGCGGATCGCGCAGCCCTTTGGAGGTGCGCCAGTGGAAGGTCCCCGCCAGTTCGACCGGTTTGTCGGTCGAGATGTCGTTGATCGCCCAACCGATCTTGAGCGGCGCCGCCGAAACTGCCGCCGTCAGCGCCAGCATCGCGGCGGTGAACATGATCCTGAAACTCATATCAACCCTCCTTGTTGTGTTGAGAAGCGTTTTATTCGCCGCTTTCCGGGGCGGCGTCGCCGATCACGTCGAAACGGTTGCCGTGGCGGCGGTAGGCGCGGAGCGCATGTTCGATTTCCGCGGCGGAGAGGGGGCACTCCGGATAATTTTCGAGGTACTTGGCGATGAACGCCCGGCTCTCCTCCGCCGGCAGTTTGAGATCGCGCAGCGGCGTGTAAAGGTCGAAAAGGATCGCGTATTTCATCCGCCACGGGAAGCGGATGCGGCAGCGCGCCACGTCGATGAAGAATATTTCCATCGTCTCCGGCGTGTCGCCCCGGTACAGCACGTTGCGCGGATGCAGCGCCTTGTGGAAGAAGTTGTTCCGGTGCAGAGCGGCGGCATGCGGCGCGATCATCGCGCAGAACCTGCGGCGCAGTGCGAGGTCGTTGCGCCGGGGGCCGTCCGGCATGAAGTCCGTGCCGTCGCGGGTCCCTTCGATGAAGCGGGTGACGATGAAGGAATCCTCGAGTTTCCAGCCCCTGCGCGATTCGCCGTATGCCAGCACCTCCGCCGCCGGGATGCCGAGATGGTACAGCACCTGATAGTTGCGCCACTCCCGCGCCGGATGCGAGAGATCGACGAGGTAACGCCACGGCGTTTTGCCCTGACAGTACTTGTACGCCACGGTCGCGGAGCCGGCTTCCCGCGGCAGACGGATCTTCCAGACCCGCTTGCCCGCGTTGTCGGTCAGCAGATTGTCGTCGCCGCGCAGTTCCGGGTGCCGTTGTATGAATTGCAGCTGCTCCCGAAATCCGTCGGCGCACCAGTTCGCCGGATACAGCCAGCGGCAAGGCAGCCGCCACGGCGAACGCGGATCGGTGAAGATATTCATTGCCCCCTCGGGAATCGTTCAGAAAGTGGAGTTGTTCCACCCCCAGTTTTCACCGCGCCGGCCGGCGAAGTTGATGTACAGCCGGTCGGCGGGGATGCCGAAGCGCTCGAAGATCGCGCCCATCGCGGCGGAAAGTTTTTTGGTGGCGCCCGGAGCGAATTCCCCGACGCTCAACACGGCGACGAAGGCGCTCGGAACGCTGAAACTGCCGCCGAACGAGATCGTCGCGTCGTCGGAGACCAGCACCTGAACATACGCCTCGGGCTTGCCGAGCACTCCGGCGACGGCGGAGGACAGTTCCAGGCACAGCGCCTCTTTCTGCGCGCGTTCCAGAGTTTTGGAGGTGGTGACTTTTACGGTCGGCATGATGATGTGTCCCTCCTGTCGGCGTTTATTGCAGTTCCGGCGGTATCGGCCGGTCGTTGTAAGCCTTGGCGATCCGGTGCAGATCCTCGGGGGCGTCGTCGATGACTCCGTCGACGGCGCGTTTCATGACTTCGGTGTAGAAGTGGTAGTGGCAGGCCGTCACGAACTTGTTGAGCCACTTCGCGGCGCCGAGCCGGGGATCTTCTTCCATCACCTTGGTCGGGGACTGGAAGGTCTCCAGCACGTAGCCGCGGTTCCAGCGCTCCTTCATGTCGGCGTTCCACGCCTCGACGCCGCGCTCCGGCAGCGGTTCGCTGAGTTTCCGCATGAGGTCGGTGAACTCCTCGAAGCGGTCGCCCTTGAGCAGGCTCAGGCCGTTGTCGCAGATCCAGTACGGGCGGAACCGGAAGCCGGCGATCCTGCCGCTTTCGGAAAGGTCGAGTTCCAGGAGGAAGCCGATCTTGCGGTAGTAGTAGTTGACCGGCTGGTAGAAGACATAGTTGCCGAGGCTGTAGAAGATCGGGACATTGTTGTGGAACTCGATCCCCTGCGGCACGTGCGGATGATGTGCGATCACCGCGTCGGCGCCAGCGTCGACGATGCGGCGGTAGGCGTTCTGGATGTAGGTCGGCGGGAAGGGGATGTACTCCGCCCCCGCGTGGGGGATCACCAGCACGATGTCGCAGAGCGGTTTGACTTCGGCGATGCGTTTCACGACCAGATCGATGTCCCAGCCGAAGACGCCGGGTTTGTCGGCCGTGGCGAAGGTCAGGTCGTGTCCCTCGGTGAAGCTGATGATGCCGATCTTCACGCCCTTGACCTCGACGACGAGCGGTTTGGTCGCCGCGTCGAAATCCATGCCGCCGCCGCAGTGCGTGATGCCGCGTTCGTCGAGCATGGCGATCGTCTTGCGGAACGCCTCGGCGCCGAAGTCGAGGGTGTGGTTGTTGCCGAGGATCGCGGTGTTGAAGCCGGGCACGTCGAAGCACGGTTGGTGCTCCGGACCGCCGCGGAGGTTCGGTCCGCTCTTGAGCAGCGGTTCGCCGTCGAACATCGCGCATTCGAGGTTCACGATGCGGTGGTCGGCGGCTTTCAGCACGTCGAGGGTGTCGCCGTAGATGCCGACGGGATTTTTCTCCATCACGGGACCGAAGTGGCGGATCGGCGCCCAGTCGCCGGTGATTACGATCTTGCAGTGCGCGGTTTGGGAAGGCGAACGCCAGGCGGCGGCGGTCCAGTCGATCGGCGGAAGGTTGTTCATACGGTTTGCCCCTGTGGTTGATTTTCGTTTTATGCGGCGGGGGTATTCTCTGTATCCCCCGGCACCATTAATATAACACCATATCGGGTTTTGTAAAACCTCCGGCGGAATTTTTTTGGGTCTTAATTTTGGGAGGGGATGGGGCAGCGGCCGTCGCCGTCCGCGAAGGTGTTCAGGCGCGGTCCCGCGCCAGTTGCGCCTGAAGTTTCTTCACGTCGATCCGGCGGGGGGCGACGTCTTCCGCGAGCGACTGCGCCGCCGCCGTTCCCGCCGCCTGTCCCATGTTCACGCAGCAGAGAATCAGCCGCGACGCCGCCTGCGCCATGAACTCGGAAGAAAGGCAGCGGCCGGCGACCAGCAGATTGTCGATCTTGACCGGGACCAGACTGCGGTACGGGATGTCGGAACCGCCGGTCTTGAAGACGCGGTCCGCACCGTGGCGTCCCCAGCCGTCGGTCATGTTTTCGTACCCGCATGGCGGTTCCAGCGAACCGGGGTTTCCGGTGGAGCTGACGTAGCAGACTTTGCCGTCGATGATCTCCTTCGCCCACTTGATGTTGCCCACGCCGTCCGGGTTGTGCAGATCGAAGTGGTGGAAGGTGGCGGTGATCGCGTCGTCGAACTTGGTCCCGCGGGCGAAGTCCAGCGTTTTCAGGATGTACTCGCCGACCACCCGGCGGCTTTCGCGGACGCCGAGCAGCTGCGAAGTATCGATCAGGTAGGAGTTTTCGTATCCGGGGACGTTTTCGCGGATGAAACGCGCCCAGAAGTCGGCCTGCTCTCTGCCTTCGACGTACATCCGGGTCAGGTCGCGGTTCGACAGCGGATCGCAGTTGCGCGAATGGGCGATGCAGATGCAGATCTCGTCGCCGCCGCGGTGTTTGGGGCGTCCCGGCACGAATACCGACCAGTTGAGGTGGTTTTCGTACATCACGGGCATCCGGCCGTCCCGGTGCGCGGCGGCGATCAGCTTGATCCACTGGGGATCGTTTGCCTTCAACTCGGAGTCCAGATACTTGTCGTAGTCGACGCCGCCGAGGCGGAAATCGATAGAACATGCCTGATGTTTGCCGTCCTCGGCGCGGCCGCTCATGCACTCGCAGCCCGCGAAGTAAGCGAGATCCGCGTCGCCGGTGCAGTCGATGAAGCGTTTGCCCATCACGACTTCGCGCCCGCTCTTGCTCTGGATCACCGCACCGCGGACCTTGCCGTTTTCGACCACCGCATCGACGATCGCCGTATCCAGAAGCAGATCTATTTTTGCTTCGCGGACCATGCGGTCAAGGATGAGTTTGTGCTTTTCGGGGTCGGAGTTGCGGCGGGTGTGCCCGTCGAGTTCCTCCAACCGTCCGATCATTTCCCTGCTGATCCCGGAGGGGGTGTCGAGCGGTATCGGCACCAAGCCGACGGTGGCGAGTCCGCCCAGCGCGGTCTCGCGCTCGATCAGCAGCACCCGGGCGCCACGTCGCGCCGCCGCCACGGCGGAGCCGAAGCCCGCCATGCCGCCGCCGCAGACGACCACATCGTACTCGCCGAGACTCTTCAATTCGCGCGTTTCCTCGATCACGTTGCCGCCGCTCAAGATCCTGAAACCCATTTTTACGCTTCCTTTCCCGGCTGTCCCGCCGGTTTCAGTCTGATTGAGAATGATTGACAATTGTCGGCGCAGACGCCGCATCCCACGCATTTCGCGGGATCGACGTGCGCCCCATTGTGGTCGAAGGTGATCGCCTGAACGCGGCACAGCCAGCGACAGGTATCACATCCGGTGCAGCCGCGGACGACCGCCGTGAATTTTGCCATGATCGCCTCCGTTTTCGTGGTTCCGTGTTCAATATAGCGGCAAAAATCGTTCGCGCCATGACTTGATTTGCAAAAAAGTTGATGTATATTGCCGTATATGCGGGAAAAAGTCATGGATATTCATTCGATCGAACCGGAATTGCAGACTTTCGAGCGGGTCTTCGGATGCCGGCTTTGCCTGCATCCTTTCAGCGACATGTTCTACCGCGGCGGGGCGCGGCTGTTTGCTCCGATCCGCCAGTCGCACCGCCGGACCCACCCGGAGCGCTGCGGCAAAGAGGCGCGGAGTTACTGCATCGCGCACTGCATGCGCGAATTGAACCGCCGGATCGCCGCCCGTCCGTCGCGCGATCTTTTCACGGTGCATTGCCGCAACCGCTGCTTCGAACTCGCTTCTCCGGTCTTCCGGAACGGGCGCTGCGTGCTGGTGATGTTCGCCGGACTTTTAGATCCCCGGGACCGGGAAAAGGTGCGCACCGTTGCGAAAATGCTTCCCGTTTTCGCCTCGGGCATCGAAACGAAGGTATATGCGATGTCGGCGGGGAATGACCTCGGGCGCGAATCGCTGGAGACCCGGGTCGAAGATTATATCGGAACGCACTGTTCGGAACGCATCTCCACCGCGACCGCAGCCCGGGCGTTGTGCGTGTCGGTGTCGCTGCTGTGTCATACGCTGCGCGCCTCCGGCGGCGGAAGTTTTTCGCAGCGGCTCATGGCGGAGCGGATCCGGCGCGCCGGGCAGATGCTGGATTTCGCCGATCCGGACTTCCGGCTCGCGGATATCGCGCAACTGTGCGGATTCGGCAGTTACGAACACTTTTCCCGCTGCTTCCGCCGCGTGACCGGCGTTTCTCCCGCCGCATGGCGCCGGGGACACGATCCGGCGTAGCTTCAGGCGGCGGATCCGGCTTTGCGCTTGGCGATCTTGCTGCGGGCGACGGCGCTGGTGTTGGCGTCGCCGAGCATGATGCCGATGCGGCGGATATTCTCGCGGCACTCGGGGATCTTGACCTTCTCGAAGAGGTTGACCCGCTGGCTGGTGCTGCGCAGTTCGGCATTGAGCATCTCGCAGCGCTCCTCCAGCACCCGGTGCTCCTCGCGCAGACTCACCGCCGTTTTCAGCGCCTCGACGGCGTCGTCGACGTACCAGTCGGTCGCGATGAGGTCGATCTTCACCGGTCGGAAGTCGACGCCCTCGAAGGTCGGCACGCTGATCCCGGCGATGTTCAGTTCGCCGCGCCGGACGCCGTTCACCGCGACCAGCGAGCGGATGAACTGCGCGTCCGCCTCGGGACCGAAGAGTTCGACGAACGAAGCGAGCTTTTCCTCGAAGGCGGCGAGTTCGCGCTCGTTGCGCTCCAGTTTTTCGATGCTCTGGCGCACTTCGAGCTGCAGCTGCTGCTTCTTGAGCTGCAAGGTGGGCAGGAAGCGCTCGAACTGCTTCTTGGCGTCCTGCTGCTTCTTGAGCTCGGTCTTGGTGAATTTGATCTTGCCCATGACGGAGATCTATCCCTGTTTCGGCCAGTACTCTTCGATCAGCTCGGTCTTGATGCCGACCTCGGTGCGGTCGAAGCAGTCCGCGAGGATCTTCCATCCGAGGTCGAGCGCGCTTTCGAGCGGGATGTTGACGGCGAGCGACATCATCTCCTCCTCGAAGCGTTTGCCGTACTTGAGCAGCTTGTTGTCCCAACCGGACATCCGGAACCCCATCGACTGCTTTTCGAGCGTGCTTTTGAAGTCCGAGTAGAGGCGGATCATCGCGTCCATGATCGCGCGGTGGTCGCTGCGGGTGCGCCCGTTGACCTGCTGCTTGAGGCGCGACAGCGAGCCGAACGGTTCGATGCGCCCGTTGCGCAAGTAGAACTGCCCTTCGGTGATGTACCCCGTGTTGTCCGGCACCGGGTGGGTCACGTCGTCGCCGGGCATGGTGGTCACGGCGAGGATGGTGATGGAGCCGGCGTCTGCGAAGTCCACCGCCTTTTCGTAGCGGCTGGCGAGCTGGCTGTAGAGGTCGCCCGGATAGCCGCGGTTGGCGGGGATCTGCTCCATGGTGATCGAGATCTCCTTGAGCGCGTCGGCGAAGTTGGTCATATCGGTCAGCAGGCACAGCACCCGCTTGCCGCGGAGCGCGTACTGTTCGGCGACGGCGAGCGACATATCGGGCACCATCAGGCACTCGACCACCGGATCGGCGGCGGTGTGGATGAACATCACCGTGCGCGACAGCGCCCCGTGTTCGTCGAGCGTGCGCTTGAAAGCGAGGTAGTCGTCGTACTTGAGACCCATGCCGCCGAGCACGATCACGTCGACCTCCGCCTGCAGCGCGATGCGCGCCAAGAGTTCGTTGTAGGGTTCGCCCGCGACCGAGAAGATCGGCAGTTTCTGCGATTCGACCAGCGTGTTGAAGACGTCGATCATCGGGATGTTGGTGCGGATCATGTTGCGCGGAATGATGCGCTTGGCGGGGTTCACCGAAGGCGCGCCGATCTCGACGAGGTCGTCGGTGATCTCCGGACGGTGGTCGCGGGCGGCGCCGCGGCCGTTGAAGACCCGCCCCAGCAGCGCCTCGGAACTGGATACTTCCATCGGATGCCCGAGAAAGCGCACCTGATCGTCGGTGCCGATGCCCCGGCTGCCGGCGAAGACCTGCAGCGAGACCTTGCGGCCGTCGAGCCGGATCACCTGCGCCAGACTGCTGCCGCGCTCGGTGCGCACTTCGGCGAGTTCGTTGTAAGCCACATCATCGGCCTCGACCGTGATGACGTTGCCCGCGATATGCAGGATCTTGTGATATACTTTACGCATTGGTGTTCTTTCCTTCCGCGATCTTCTGCGCGATGCGGCGCTCCTGCGCCTTGAAGCCGTCGCTGTCGAACGGCAGGTAGTTCATATCCATGAAAAGCTGGCGCAGTTCGAGGAAATAGCGCCGCGCCTCGTCCTTTCCGGGGAAGGTGAAGCCGTCTTCCTTCAGCACGCCGAGCACCATGCCGAACATGTACTTCTGGCGCTCCTCGCCGCAGGCGGCGTCGATCTCGTCGAAGGTGTTCTGCTGCAGATACACGTAGTCGAGGAACTCGCTTTTTATGTAGACGATGAAGTCCGCCATGCTCGTGCCTTCCTCGCCGATGACCTTCATCATCTGGTTGACTTCGCTGCCGCGCCGCAGGATCTCGCGGGCGAAGGCGAGGCCTTCGGGATCGACGAGGCTGCGGTACTTGCTCCAGCTGTCGAGCGGATGGATCGCCGGGTAGCGCCGCGCGTCGGAGCGTTCGCGCGAGAGTCCGAGGAACGCGCCGACCACCTTCAAGGTCGCTTGCGTGACCGGCTCCTCGAAGTTGCCGCCCGCGGGCGACACCGCGCCGCCGATCGTCACCGAACCCGTTTCGCCGGTGCGCAGTTTGACCAGTCCGGCGCGTTCGTAGAAGTCCGCGATGCGCGACTCCAGATAAGCGGGGAACGCCTCGTCGCCGGGGATCTCCTCCAGCCGCCCCGACATCTCGCGCAGCGCCTGCGCCCAGCGCGAGGTGGAGTCCGCGAGCAGCAGGGTGTTCAGCCCCATCTGGCGGTAGTATTCCGCGAGCGTCACCGCCGTGTATACGCTCGCCTCCCGGGCGGCGACCGGCATCGAACTCGTGTTGCAGATGATGATCGAGCGATCCATCAGCGAACGCCCGGTTCGGGGGTCTTCCAGTTCCGGGTACTCGCGCAGGATCTCGACCACTTCGCCCGCGCGTTCGCCGCAGGCGGCGATGATCACCACATCCGCCTCGGCGTGGGCGCTGATGGTGTGCTGAAGCACGGTCTTGCCCGCGCCGAACGGTCCCGGCGTGCAGAAGGTGCCGCCGACCGCGACCGGGAAGAAGGTGTCGATGGTGCGCAGCTGGGTGACGAG
>CACZPY010000315.1 GCA_902783135.1 uncultured bacterium | reverse complement strand
GAGATCGGGGAATTTGCCGATGGTCACGGCGCCGCTGCCGCGATCCAGTGCCAGCATCCGCGATCCGTCGCGCCGTTCCGCCGGATAACGGGCGATGAGTTCGTCCGGAAGATCGTAATCGAACAGTGCGGTTTCCAACATGATGCCGTATGATCCTCCCGGACGGTCAGTGCCGCATTTCCTCGCGGGCGCGTTTCAGACGCTCCAGTTCCTCCGGCGACAGGCTGTTGATGCCGTAGCGGGAGATCTTATCCAGCAGCGCGTCGAGTTCGTCTCTGGATACCGGGGCGCCGCGGTCGAAGTGCGGCGCCGGTCCCGACTCCGGCGTTTTCCAGCTGATGATGCGTTTGCGCCGGAACGGATCCCACGCCGTGTTGCCGCGAAACAACACCTTGATCAGCAGATAGCCGCCGACGAAACCGCCCAGATGCGCCAGATGCGCGACGCCGGTATTCGCTCCCGAGAACATCGTCAGCACCTCGATGACGGTGTAGCAGATGACCAGCGTCGAGGTCTTGATCGGCGAAAAGGGCATGAACAGCATCATGAAGCGCCGGTCCGGCTCCAGCATCGCCGCCGCCATCATCACCGCGCAGACCGCTCCGGAGGCACCGACCAGGGAGGTAGTGCTGTGCCAGTTGGTCGCGAGGAACAGAAGATTGCCGCAAAGAATGCCCGAAAGATACAGGAAAATGAAGTTGCGCCCGCCCAAATGCGGTATCACCAGGTTGCCGAAGAGATACAGCCCGTACATGTTGAAGAGGATGTGCCAGAAGTCGCTGTGCAGAAAACCCGCCGTGATCAGCTGGTAGAACTCGAAATTTCCGCTCCAGCAGTACATGGCGAGACTCGAGTAGATCTCGCTGCCCGGCTGAGCGATAAGCAGATACATCACCGCATTGGCGACGATCAATCCCCACAGCGCGTTCATGCCTCCGCGGTAGGAGGCTCCGTCCGGATTCCCGGAATACATATAACCGCGGTCGTTCAATCCCATGATCTCTCCGTCATATTCGCATTGTCGGCATCTTCCGACACAATATAGCATTTCTCCGGCGTTTACTCAACCCGTCGCGTCGTCATCTCCGGTCTCCGGAGGCGTCAGCGGATCGCCGGTGGTGCAGAAGTTCTGCGCCATTTCCGCCAATTTGGCGAGGTCGAGTTTGCCGCTGCCCAGCACCGGCAGTTCCGGCAGCCGGACGAAACTGTCCTCTTTGGGAATCCAGAGTTTCGGGATCGGCAGTTTGTTCAGTTCGCGCACCACCGCCGCCGGGTCCAGCCGCTCCGGATCGGTGTAGAATACGAGCAGACGTTCGCCTTTGCGGGTATCCGCGCCGCCGCAGACCGCGAACAGCCGGTCCTCGGGACAAAGCAGATTGTTGATCTCGCGTTCGACCAGTTCGTGCGGCACCATTTCGCCCGCGATCTTGCTGAAGCGGGATATGCGGCCGGTGATCGTGATGAATCCGTTGCGGTTCATCCGGGCGATGTCGCCGGTGATGTACCACATGCCGTCATGCATGACTTCGGCGGTCTTTTCGGGGGCGTCGAGATAACCTTTCATCACGGTGGCGCCCTTGACGATCATGAGTCCGTCGGTGTTTTCCGGCCGCAACTCGAAGGTGACGGGGTCGACGATCTTCACGCAGACCCCCGGCAGCGGCGGTCCGATGCTGCCGAGTTCCGCGACCTGCGCTCCGAGTTCCATACGCGAGTTCGCGAGGTTGATCGACACCACCGGAGCGAGTTCGGTGCAGCCGTACCCCTCGGCGATGGTCAATCCCGTGAGCGTATGGAATTTCGCGGCGATGTCGTCGCGCAGCTTTTCGGCACCGGTGATCGTCAGCCGGAGCGAGGAGAACGCCTCTTTCGGGCAGCGCCGCATGTATAATTGCAGAAATCCCGGCGTGGTGACCAGCAGGGTCGTGCGGCGCTTGCGCATCACTTCGGACATGGCGGACGTGTCGAGCGGATTGGCGATCATCGTCGTTTCGGCGCCGGTTATTATCGGCATCCAGAAGCAGACCGTCATGCCGAAGGAATGGAAAAGCGGCAGATTGCCGGCGATCCGGTCGTTGCGGCTCCACCCGATCACCTTGGTGATGCTGGTGACGTTGGCGTTTATATTGTGGTGGCTTAACATAACGCCTTTGGGGATCCCGGTGGAACCGCTGGAAAAGAGTATCACCGCCACATGTTCCACATCGTTCCAAGTACGCGGCGCCAACAGTTTGATCAGTTCGTCCCATTCCAGAAACGCCAACGCCAGCGACCAGCTGAAACGGCGCCACGGCGTGAAGGCATTGCTGTCCAGCTCGTCCAAAAAGATCATTCCGGGAAGCTCCGGGAATTTCAGCTTGTCGATGAAGGAACGAAGGGTGATGATGTGCCGGACTTTCGCCCGTTCGATCGCGGCATCCACCGCCTGCTGCCGGGCGGTATAGTTCAGCATCGCCGGGGTCCGATCCGCCATCTGCACCGCGACTATCGAGATGCAGCAGTCGAGCGAATTGGGGAGCATGATGCCCACGCACTCCTCATCTTCCGCACATACGCTCCGCAGATGGCGGCTGATCAGCACCGAACGCAGCAACAGCCGGAAATTTCCCGGCGAGTGCCACTTGCCGTCGGCGTATTCCATGAGGTACCGCCGGAACGGATGGTGTTTCAGGATGAATACGAACTGCGAGTGAAACGGACGTTCCTCCGCCGAGGGTATGAGTTCGGTGTCGGCGCCGAGTTCGGAGATCGCCACCCGTATCCCGTACCCGCTGGTGTCCGGGGGGATGGGGGCGCCGATCGTGACCGAGGCCGGGTGCGGCAATTCGTTCGGCCAGCGAAGTTTGAACTTGCCGTTATAGCAGCTGAAGATACTGCCCCAGGTCATGCCGATATAGATCGGTATCACCGGAACATCCACGTCGGGCGGCAGCATCTCGCTCATGCCGCCGCGGAAACTCGACATGACACCGTTGCGGGTGATGTCGCCCTCCGGAAACACGCAGATCAGTTCGCCTTTGCGCAGCAGCCGCCGCGTCCGGGCGAACAGCTGCCGCAGCCGCTTGGGTTTTCCCGCCGGCACTTCCAGAAAGCCCACCGACTTGTAGAGCGGATAGAGCAGCGGATAGCGGAAGTAACTTTCGTGCATCATGAAACGCACCGGTCGCGACGTGCACGCCGAGATGAAGAGCATGTCCACGAAACTCGCCCGGTTGGATACCAGCAGCGCCGGACCGTCCTCGGGGATGTTCTCGATGTTGAATATCCGCAGCCGGTACAGCGTCGCCAACAGTATCCGCATCAGCATCCGCAGCAGGAACTGCGGCATGAAGAAGAACGTCACCGCCGCCAGCACCACGGTCACGACGGCGAAGCCCATGGTGACCTTGTAGAGCGGGATGTTGTGATAACACATCAAAAAGGCGATCCAGATCGCCAGCAGGATAGCCAGCCCGAACGGGAAGTAGAACCAGCTGAAGAACGCCGGGCGGAGGTCCTTCTTGACGAAGCGCGCCTGATATGCCTGCACCGGTATCAGCATGCTGCCGGCGAAGAACCCGAAGATGAAGAGCAGCAGCGACAGGAGTCCGCTTTCGATGTAGACGTCGGAGTAGTAGGGCAGGGCGGAAACCAGCAGGGCAGTTACCGTCATCGCCAGAGTGGCCGGCGGCACCAGTCCGATCTCTACCGTGCGCCGGGAACGCCACGCGCCCCACAGACAGCCCGCCGCCGCGCCGACCGCGGTCGAACCGAGGATCGAGTACAGATGAAGATCCGAAGTCAGTCCTCCGTTGCCGAAGTTGATGTCGATGTATTGGGTGGAAAGCGCCGACATCAGGATCACCGAGCCGAAGATGTAACACTCGCTCATGCCGGTCAGCACGAGTTCGCGGTAACGCGGCTGCAGCCGCAGCGAATCCAGCCAGCGGTGCGGCAGTTCCGAAAAGCGGACCATCCGCTTCGCCGGCAGATTTACGCCGATCCGGCGGCTCAGCAGCAGCGCATATATGGAGGTCAGAATAGTCAGCCG
>CACZPY010000314.1 GCA_902783135.1 uncultured bacterium | reverse complement strand
TGACATCTTACGGTCCCCGGTGAAAAAAAAGAACATCTGCCAGCATCGAATAAATTTCTCCCGCCGCCCGTCTTGAATTGCAGTTCCGGGAACGATATATTATCCGGAAACGGCAGGTTTTGGCAACCAGCAAGAAACGGTATGACAGATGAAACTCAACGATGCCTGTTCGGTCCCGGAGAACATCGGGGAATTTTCCTTCGAAAGCTTTGACAACTTCGATAGTTACGTCCATGCGGCGCGCCCCGCGCTGATCAAACTGCTGGGACTCGCTGACATGGCGGCGCGCAAATCCCCGCACCGGCTGACCCCGGAGCATCTGTGGAAGCGCGATCTCGGCTGGGGTACGGTCGAAAAACTGCGCTTCGAGTACGAACCGGATGAATTCGGCAACGCCTACTTCTGCGTGCCCGCCGGGGCGGAGCCGCCGTACCGGCTCTTCATCTGTTTGCAGGGGCATTCGACGGGGATGCACAATTCGATCGCGGTCCGCTGGGAAGACGAGCGGACCCCGATCCCGATGGAGGGCGACCGCGACTTCGCGGTGCAGTGCGCGAAGCGGGGCTTCGCCGCGCTGTGCATAGAGCAGCGCTACTTCGGCGAGCGCTCGATGAACACCGAGGACCGCAAGCCGGGGTGTCAGTTGCCCGCACTGCAGAACCTGTTGATCGGGCGCACCGCGATCGGCGACCGCATCTTCGACGTGGACTGCGCGATCGACTATCTGAAGAGCCGCGACGACCTCGACCATGAGTTTCTCGGCATCACCGGCAACTCGGGCGGCGGCACGACCACGATGTTCGCGGGCGCGGTGCTGACGCGGCCGACCCATCTGATGCCGTCGTGCGCGTTTTCGAGTTTCCGGGGCAGCATCGGCTCGATGAAGCACTGTACCTGCAACTACGTCCCCGATCTGCTGCGCTTCGGCGAGGCGGCGGACGTGCTCGGGCTGGCGGCGCCGCGCCCGCTGGTGGTCGTGAGCGGCGCGGAGGATAAGATCTTTCCGCTCGCCGACGCCAAGGCGCAGTTCGAGCGGCTGCGGCGGATCTATGCGGCGGCGGGCGCACCGGATAATCTGCGGCACGCGATCGGTCCCGAGGGGCACCGCTACTACGCGGAAGCGGGATTTTCCGCGCTCGCGGAACTGATGTGAAAAAAAGGGGGGCAGGATATGATCCGGTGGCGCGAACCGAAAGGGAATAGTTGCAAAGTGCTGCTGGCTGGCGATGTCTGCCCCCACAACGAAAATATCGGCAGGATCATCGATATCGGGCCGGCGCGGATCTTCGGCGGCGTGAAACCCCTTTTCGACGCCGCCGACCTTTCGGTGGTGCAGTGGGAAACGCCGCTCGCGCCGCCGGAGTTGTGCGTCCCCATCGCGAAGAGCGGTCCCAATCTCGTCTGCGACGCGCGCGGCGCGGAGATCATGAAATATTTAGGCGGCGACGTCGCCCTGCTCGCGAACAACCATATCGGCGATCAGGGCGACCGGGCGGTGCTGGAAACGATCCGCATCCTCGAAGGATCGGGCGTCCGTTGCGTCGGCGCGGGCGCCGATCTGACGGCGGCGCAACGTCCCTTGTGCGTGGAACTCAACGGCGTGAAACTTGCGCTCGTCAACGCGGCGGAGCACGAATTCGGCACGGCGACGCGCCGTTCCCCGGGATCGGCGCCGCTCGAACCGGAAGAGATCATGGAGACGATCCGCGAACTGCGCGGTGCCGGGTTCCGGGTGCTGGTCGCGCTGCACGGCGGTCACGAGTACGATCCCCATCCGTCGCCGCGGATGATGAAACTCTTCCGGATGCTTGTCGCGGGCGGCGCGGACGCGGTCTTCAACTGCCACACGCATTGCCCGGAGGGGTTCGAGGTCCACTGCGGGGCGCCGATCGTCTGCTCGCCGGGCAACTTCCACTTTCTGCTCCGCAACGTGGAAAAGCGCCCGCTGCCGACGTGGTGGCAAGGGTATCTGACGATCATCGGCTTCGACGCGGCGGGGGCGTTTTCGCTGGAACTTGTCCCCTATACCTTCGGCTTGGAACACGTGACCCCGCTCGAAGGCGCGGCGAAAGAGCGCTTCATGGAGTATCTGCGGCAGCTGTCGGCGCCGCTCGCGGATATGGCGGAACTGGAACGGTTGTTCGATCTGTGGAGCGCCTTTTACGGTTTTCACTACGTGCGCGGCTCGCTCCGGCGGATACTCGACGCGGGCTTCGATTTTTCGGATCCGGAGGCGGCGAAGAAGTATCTGGCTCTGCGCAACACCTACACCTGCGAGGCGCACCGCGACATGGTGGGCAACTTCTTCCGCCTGGTCGAACGGGGGATGATCCCCGCCGAGCCGACGCTCGCCGCGGAGATCGCGGAACTCCAGCAGGGTCCCCGGCTTTCCTGAAACGGGCTTATTCGGCGTCGAGGTCGCGCTGTACGACTTCGCCGGGGCGGGTGGAGGCTCCGGGCGCGAGTTTTCTCCCCGGGTAGATCGCGGTGTGGATGCCGGTATGCACGTCGTCGCCGACGATCGCGCCGAACTTGCGGCGTCCGGTGTCGACGAGTTCGCCGCCGACGAGCGAGCGGTGGTTCTTCCCGTCGTGGCGCAAGTTGCCGATGATCGTTCCGGCGCCGAAGTTCACATGGTCACCGAGGACCGAATCCCCGACGTAACTCAAATGCCCCACGGCGGTCTTGTAGCCGATCACGGAGTTCTTGATCTCGACCGCCTGACCGATGTGGCAGTTGTCGCCGATCACGGTGTTGCCGCGCAAGTAGCAGTTGGGGCCGATCTTGCAGTTTTTCCCGATCACGACGTTGCCCTCGATGCAGACGCCGGGCAAAATGCGCGATCCATCGCCGAGGCGGATCACGCCGTCGACGTGCGCTGCGGGTGAAACTTCGCCCGCGATCTCCGGCTTGTCGAGTTTGGCGACGAGGCGCTCGTTGAGTACGAGGATATCCCACGGATAGCGCAGCACGATCCCCTCGAACGCGACCGCGACGCGGTCCTTGCCGCCGGAAGCGACGACCTCGCCGTCATCATTGCGCACTTCGAATCCGGGCAGTCCTGCGAGTTTTTCCGCGAATCCCGGGGCGGGGACGCAGTCCATGCGCCAGCGTGAATCCGGCGGCAGCGCGGCGAGTTCGCGTTTCAGGAATTCCTCCAGCGGCTCGTTCAGCACCCGGCATTTGCGGGGATCGGCGGCGAGGGGAAAAAACTCTTTCAGCACGGGGACGATGAAGTCGATCATGGATAGAATCTCCCCGGTTCAGCCCAGACGGCGCAGCGCCGCCTGACGGAGGCGTTCGGTCCACAGTTCCACCGTGTCGCGCTCCGGGGCTTCGACGAGGATGCGCATCTTGTTCTCGGTGCCGGAGTAGCGCACGATCGCGCGGGCGGAGCCGAGTTTTTCGATCTCGCGGCAGAGCGTCCGGATCTCGTCCAGTTCCTCCAGCGGGATCTTTTCGCGGACGGGCAGATTGACGAGCTGCTGCGGAAAGGCGGTCATGAAGTCGGCGCACTCCCGCAGCGAAGCGTCGCGCTCCTTCATGAGCTTCAGCACATGCAGCGCCGTGATGATGCCGTCGCCGGTGGTCACGTGGTCCATGAATATCACGTGCCCGGACTGCTCGCCGCCGAGGTTGCAGCCGCGTTCGCGCATGGCTTCGATGACCCGGTGGTCGCCGACGTCGGTCACGATGACGCCGATCCCCGCCTCCTTCATCGCGCGATGGAGCCCGAGATTGCTCATCGTGGTCACGACCACCGCGTCCCCCGCCAGACGGCGGCGCTTGCGGTAGTCGAGCGCGACCATGCCGATGATCCGGTCGCCGTCGACGACCTCGCCGTCGGCGTCGCAGAAGATCACCCGGTCGGCGTCGCCGTCGAGCGCCACTCCCGCGTCGGCGCGGTGTTCGAGCACGAGGCGGCTGAGGTTTTCGGGGTGCAGCGCGCCGCAGCCGAGGTTGATGTTCTGGCCGTCGGGGGTGGTCGCCACGGCGATGACTTCGGCGCCGAGTTCGCGGAAGATCGCGGGCGCCATCGAGTAAGCCGCGCCGTTGGCGCAGTCGAGCACGATCCGCAGACCGGAAAGACTGCGGTTCTTGATCGTGCTTTTGGCGAATTCGATGTAGCGTCCGCGCGCGTCGTCGATGCGTTTGGCCTTGCCGATCTGAGCGTTGGCGATGTGCGAACTGGAGAGCGTTTCGTCGGCGATGGATTTCTCGATGGCGGCGGTCTCGTCGTCGGAAAGTTTGAAGCCCGAGTTGTCGAAGATCTTGATCCCGTTGTCCTCGGCGGGGTTGTGGCTGGCGGTGATCATGATGCCGCAGTCCGCGCAGAGCGACCGCGTGAGGTGCGCCACCGCCGGGGTGGGCATCGGTCCAACCTCCAATACGTCCATGCCCATGCTGAGCAGTCCGGCGGAGATCGCGTTTTCGAGCATGTAGCCCGAGAGGCGCGTATCCTTGCCCAGCACCGCGCGGCGCGAACCGTGTCCGGCGGCTTCGCAGTTTTTGGCGACCGCCTTGCCGACCAGCAGCGCCAGTTCCGGGGTGATGGGAAAGCTGTTGGCCTTGCCGCGGATGCCGTCCGTTCCGAATAGTTTCATCATCGTATGATCCCTTATGAATATTTCGACCGATCAAGCAAGAACATTTTATAAAATACTCCCCGGTGAGGGTCAAATCAATACCGTTTATGGATTTTTATGCGAAAAATATGGATTTTTCGGCGATGACGACAGATATGATGCCCGATCGACCGACGTTTGCGGTAGTTCATGTGCCCCGTCAAAAAAAGTTTCTTAAAAATTTTACATTCGGGGGTTGATTAATTGCATGCGTGCAATTATATTGTATTTCACGGACCGGGCGAAATGCCGCTGCGGCACGCGTCGTCCGCCGCTTCTCCGCTTCACGGCAGAGGAGCGGGGATTTTTTTTGCCCGGTGTATTGCATGTGTGCAACAAAAAGTGAAAGGTTTGACTGTGAACGATCGGATCTGCTCCGAATGTCCGCCGCCGGAAGCGTGGCGGCGCCTCGCCGGATGGCTGAAACTCGCCCGCGCCGTGCGGGAATTCGTGCCCGAAGAAAAAAAATCCCGGAAAAATCTCCGTCCCCGCCGCTCCCGTGCGGTTTCGCGTTGACACCCGCCGCTACTCTGCGTGAATCGGTAAATCAACCTCGGAGGCCCGACTTCCATGAACGACATCTACGATCGGATAAAACGGCAGCTGCCGCTGATCGCCGCCCATCTGCGCGAGGGCGGCGGCGAGAGCGGTCTGTGCCGCAAACTCGGCATCAGCCGCGCCGAACTGCGGCAGTGCCGGCGTGCCCATCCCGAATTGGACGAGTGCTGGAAGGCGAACCGCTGCGAAGTCGCGGAACGTGTCGAAGCGGCGCTGCTGCGGCGCGCCACCGGTTACGAGGAGGAAAACGGCAAGGCGGTCCCTCCCGACGTTCGCGCCGCCGTCTTCTGGCTGAAGAACCGGCGCCCCGGGCGCTGGAAGGACGGCGCCGCTCCGTCGCGTTCCGACAACACGGCGCCGCCGGAGTTCACCGCCGAGGAAAAACAGCTTTGACCACCAACCTCAGGAAAGGAATGTCATGAACATCATCTTCAACCGGCGCCACGCCGAATATGCCGCCAACGAAATGCGCTGGCGGCGTTCCCGCGACGCCTATCGGGGCGGGCGCGAGTACATCACGAGCGCGCTGATCCGCCACGTCTCGGAGATCGAACTGGAGTTTGCCGAGCGGCAGGCGCGGGCGTACTACTTCAATTACCCGCGCGCCATCGCCCGGCGGATCACCCAGCATGTGCTGGGGGTCGATCCGGTGCGGCGCGGCGCGCCGCCGGAGCTCGTGGAGGATTGGAGCCGCACCGGACTGCGGGCCAACGAGGTGATGCGCCAGCTGTCGACCATGCTCAACGTCTACGGCCGGGCGTGGCTGCTCGTCGAGGCGCCGGAGTTCACGGGCAGCGTCTCCGTCGCCGAGGCGGAGCGGCGCAATCTGCGTCCCTACGTCACGGCGCTGTCGCCGCTGGAGGTCACCGACTGGGCGCTCGGCGACGACGGGCGGCTGCTGTGGGCGATCGTCGCCGAGGAGACGATGGATAAGAGCGATCCGTTCCGTTCCCCGCGCCGCCGCCGTCGCCGGCTGCTCTACGACCGGACGCGGTGGCGCCTCTTCGCCGAGGGCGAAAACGGCGTGGAAGAGGTCGCCTCCGGTGCGAATCCGCTCGGCGAAGTGCCGCTGGTCCCGGTCGTCGAACCCGACGGCTTCGGCATGGCGGCGGGGCACTGGTTCGAGGATGTGGTGCGCATTTCCGAGGCGATACTGAACAACGAATCCGAGGCGCAGATGAACGTCGTGAAGCAGATGTTCGGGCTGCTGGTGGTGTCGGATTCGTTCGCCCGGGGGATCCAGCGCGCCGCGGTACCGGAGAACAAGGGCGGACGCGGACTTTCCGCCACGGTCGCGCGCAGCGCCGCGGTAATCGAATCGGTGGAGGAAAAGGGACTGAGCCGCTTCATCAGCCCCTCGGGGGTCGCCAGCGAGACGATCCGGGAGGAGAACCGGCACCTGAAGCAGGAGTTGTACGACGTTGTCGGTCTGGCGGTGCAGGGGGCGTCGCGCGAGGCGCAGACCGCCGAGTCCAAAGCGTGGGACTTCCAGAACGTCGGGCAGTTTCTCGCCGCGCGGGCGGATCTGCTCGAACAGGCGGAACTCGCCGCGTGGCGGATGCTCCGCGGCTACGATCCGAGATTGCCGATGCCCGAGGTGGTCTACAACCGACGGTTCGCGGTGCGCGATCTGGAGGAGTCGGTCTCCGGTCTGTTGAAACTGGCGACCGTATCCGACGGTCCGTGCTACCGCAAGGCGGTGCGCCGCGCCGCCTTGGAACTGCTCGACGCGGTGTCGGGCATCCCCGAAAGCGAGAAACAGGCGATCCAGCAGGAGATCGACGGCGGTACCCCCGCCGCATTTACGGAAAAGGAGGAAGCATGAAGATCAGGGAACTCATCGCCAAGGCGCTGCGCCGGGAGGAGCTGAACGCCTTGGAACGCGCGGAGCTGGAACAGTGCGATCCCGACGCGCTCAAGGAAAAACTCGACGAACTCGAACGCTCCCGGATGAGCCGCGAGGAGGCGCTGCAGCAGGATCTCGCCGCCGCCAGCGCCGAGCGCGACGCGCTGCGCACCGAACGCGACCGGCTGATCCGGCGCGAACGCATCGCCGCGATCGCCGCCGAAGCCGGGTGCACCGAGCCGGAGTATCTGGACTTCCTCGCTTCCCGCCGCGCCGTCGCGCTGGAGGACAAGGAGGCGGTCAAGTCCTTCGTCGCCGAGGTCGAACGCGAGAATCCCCACTGTTTCCGGAGCCGCCTGCGCTCCGGTTCGGGGACCGCGCGGGACGCGGTGCGTCCGGAAGAGCCGCGTCCCACCGCCGGCGCCGGAACTCCCGACCGCATCGGCGAGATCGTTGCCGCTTTGGGCGGCGCTCCCGACGCGCATTTGGAATAGTCTTGTCAACGATAGTCGATAAAACTCCCCGGAGGTCGGGGAACAAAAAGGAGAAGAGGAACAATGTTGTACAGTTACAGTTTCGCCAACCGCAAGCGCGACCTTTCGGACATCCTGTCGAGCGTCATCAAGGACGAACCGCGCTTCATCAGCAACTTCCGGCGCGTTCCCGACGCCCGCCTCGGCAAGCACGAGTGGCTCGAGGATCAGCTGCAGGGACGCGGCATCCGCGCCACCGCCATCGCTTCCGGCGTGCTGACCGTCAGCTCCGCCGACGCGGCGAAGGTGCGCGTCGGCACGCTGCTCGGCAAGAAGGGCGATCCCGCGCTCTTCGTGGTCACGGCGACCAGCAGTTCGTCCGTCACGGTGGCGCTGGCGTCGGCGAACGGTTCGACCCTCACCGCCGCCACGCTGCCTCAGGCCGGAGCCGATTTCAACATCGTGTCGACCCCGATGGGCGAAGGCACCGGTAACGGCGACGGGGAAGAGAACTATGCGCTCAGCAGCACCCAGTGGAACGCGACGCAGATCTTCCGCAAGGAGATCGTGCTTTCCGGCACGGCGCTAGCTGTCAATCTGTACGGCGGCGCGGACAACCAGCTGAACCGCCAGACCGCCTTCGCACTTTCCGATCTGGCGCGCGACCTCAACCGGGTGGCGCTCTTCGGACGCCGGGTCGAAGGCGGCGCTTCCGCGAAGGGCGAAGCGGGCGGGTTGTACTACTTCGGCACCGGCGACGGAGCGCTGGAGATCGACGGCGACGGCGCCAAGCTCGACAGCTTCATCATCAACGACGCCGCGCAGCGGGTGCTCGGCGAAGGCGGCGATCCGATGCAGATCCTCTGCAGTCCCGGTCAGGCGCGGGTCATTTCCAACGAGTTCCGCGAACGGCTGCAGATCCTGCGCAGCGACGACCGCCGCGGAGCCTACGTCGCCGTGATCGTCAACGACATCAACGGCCGGGGCATGACCGTCATGGCGGATCCCGACATGCCGGACACCGACGTCTGGATCATGGATCCCGCGGGTTTCGGTCTCGCCAACCTGAAGGGGCGCGCCATCGCGGACGAAGACGCCACGCCCAAGGGCTTCGACGGCATCCGCCGGACGGCGCTCGGCGAACTCACCTTCGAGTTCCGGAACGTCCATCAGCGCTGCTGCCGGGTCAAGAACCTGATGGCGAGTTCGAGCGCGCTCGCCGCGCTGCGCAGCTTCACCCCGACGGTGATCGCCACGACCAAGGCGGGGTCGCCGCTGTCGGTGGTCAACGAGAGCGCCTCCGAGGAGTAGGCGCGCAGTCCTCACCCCGTCCGCCGGAGCGTTCCGCGACACTCCGGCGGGCGGGGCGTCCCGACCCCTAACAACCACATGGGATATTCTATCATGGAATTGGATACGATCAACACTTTTTTCGACGATCATCTGCTGAAGGTGGAGTACTACAACTTCGACTCCCCGTTGCGCGAGTCCGCCTTGCACATGGCGGAGCGCGATGTGGCGGCGGAACTCGGCCGCGCCCCCGACGACAACGAATATCTCGAAGTCGCGGCGGTGGGGGAACAGACGATCTATCTTCTGCAGCATCCGGATCAGAACGACACCGGCCGGATCGTCTCCGAACATGTCGAGGGCGTGGGCAGCCGCACTTATGCGCGCGATCGGGATCTGCCCGGCATCGCACCGCGGGCGCGCCGTTATCTGCGGGCGCTGACGGGAGCCACGCTGACGCTGGCGCGGGGGTGAAAGATGAACGTCCTTTTCGAAGAATGCTTCGGACACTGCCGCCACGACGCCGACTGCCGCGACTGCGATTTGCAGGCATCGTGCGCCTGCATCAGCGACACCGAAGCGCACATCGAACAGCACTCGGGGATGACCTCGGTCGAGGAGCTGGAGGGGTGGGCGCTTCAGCTTTCTACCCCCGCCGAACTCCCGGACGGCGAGGACGAGGATGCCGCCGCCCCGTCGTCGCCGATGCCGGAGGATCTTTCGCGGCTCTCGGAGTTCTGCCGCTACATCTTCAGCCTCGACGACTATACGATAGGCATTCTGGCGACGATCATCGCGCCCGCCCGGGGAAACGTCGGCAGCTGCACCGTGGCGGAACTGGCACGGCTGCACGGCTGCACCCGTCAGGGCATGCACCGCAAGATGCTGTCGGCGGTACGCCGCTATCCGGAACTCGCGTCGCTGTTCCGGGTGGTGCTGCGCAAGATCGGCCGCGGCCGGGCGATGTTCCGCCGCCGGGAGGAGTGCCGTGCCTGAACCCTTCCGCTACACGCCGGCGCAACGGCGGGCGCTGGCAGCGGCGGGAGGAAGCGCCGGACACCTGATGCTGTACGGCGGCAGCCGTTCCGGCAAGAGTTTCGCACTCTGCTGCGCGCTGATCGTGCGGGCGCTGAAATCGCCGGGCAGCCGCCACGCGGTGATCCGCCGCCACTGCAACGCCGTTCACGCGTCGATAGGTCTGGACACGCTGCCCAAGGCGCTGCGTCTGCGCTTCCCCGGCGTGCGCTGGGTCTACCGGCGGAGCGAAGGATTGTTCCGGCTGGCGAACCGTTCGGAGATCTGGCTGATCGGACTCGACGACGAACTGCGCGCCGAGAAGATACTCGGTCAGGAGTTCGCCACCATTTACTTCAACGAATGCAGCGAATTGGAGTATCCGAGCGTTCAGACCGCGCTGACCCGCCTCGCCCAGAAGGCGCCCGGCTTGATCAACCGCGCCTTTTACGACTGCAATCCGCCGGGGAGGGGGCATTGGACGTTCCGCGTCTTCGTGGAGAAACTCGACCCGATCGACCGCCGTCCGCTACCGCATCCCGAAAACTATCTGGCGCTGCAGATCAATCCCGCCGACAACCGCGAAAATTTGCCGCCGGGATATATCGAACAGACCCTCGACGCGCTGCCCGAGCGTCAGAAGTCCCGTTTTCTGCGCGGCGAATGGAGCGACGAAGTCGAGGGCGCACTGTGGAACTCGGAGATGATCGCCAGGTGCCGGGAAACGCAATGTCCGGGGGAACTTGTGCGCATCGCGATCGGCGTCGATCCGGCGGTCACCGCGCATGAAGGCTCCGACCTCACCGGGATCGTCGCCGCCGGGATCGACCGGGCGGAAGTCATCCACGTTCTGCGCGACGCTTCGTGCCGCAAAGCCCCGCTGGCGTGGGCGGCGGAGGTCGTGAGGCTGTATCGGGAGCTCGACGCCGATATCGTCGTGGGCGAAGTCAACAACGGCGGCGACCTGATCGAAAGTCTGCTGCGGCAGCTGGCGGGCGATCTGAACTTCCGCGCGGTACGCGCCACGCGCGGCAAGATCCTGCGCGCCGAACCGGTGGCGGCGCTCTATTCGCGGGGAATGATACGCCATGCCGGGGAATTTCCGGAACTGGAGGAAGAGATGCTCGGCTACTCCCCGTTTTCCTGCGCCAAATCTCCCGACCGCCTCGATGCGCTGGTGTGGACGGTCTGCGAACTCGCGCGACCGGGGGGCGGCGTCATACTCGCCTGACGCGTCAGCGCTTCAGCGGTTTCACGACCTGCGGATCGGTGCAGTAGAAGTCGTTTCTCCACTTGGCGATCCCGGCGGCGAGTTTTTCGATCTCCGGCACCGCCGACTTGTCGCCCGCGAGGAACTTGGCGATGAGCTGCGCCTGCGCCGCCGCGAGTTTGTCGTGCCGCTTCCAGTAGCCGCTGCGTTCGAGGAAGGTCGCCAGCTTCACGAAGCGCCACGAACCGAAGAGGATCGGGCGCGAACTCTTTTTGTTCCAACTCAGCGTGTCGACGGCGGCGACCAGCCGGTGTTCGCGGAGCGCCTTTTTGAACTCCGGGAACGACGCGTTCGGGGCGAAGATGATGTTGCAGTTGCGCCGCAGCCGGTCGACGTTGCTCACGTTGTGGTTGTCGCTCGCGCTCACCACCGGCCAGCGCCGCCCCGTCGCGGCGGCGATCTCGTACAGCAGCGCGGCGGTGAGGTAGTTGTCGTAGTTGAACTGCCCGTTGGCTATCTCCACCGCGTCGAAGGCGCCGCGGCTCAGAATGCTCTTCGTGAACTCCGGCGGCGCGTTGTAGCGGCCGTAGGGCATCCAGTACGGGTGGCAGTAGATCACCACCGCCCCTTTGGCGCGGGCGCGGCGGGCGAGGTACAGCGCTTCGGCGAGGCTGCGGCGCTCGGTCTCGTGCATGTCGGGAAGTTCGGAACGCAGTTTCTCGAGTATCGGCGCCGCCCCGGCGACAAGCTCGGGAGTGCGCCGGGTGATCGACATCACCTCGTTCGCCCCGAGGCAGATCGAATGCAGGATGTGGCCCACGTTGTGCATCTCCTCCCCGGGATAGGTGACGAGGCCGCTGCCGGAGTCCTTCGCCGCCGCCGCGACTATGGGGTTCTGCCGGCTGCTCCGGTGGTCGGTCACGGCGATGAAGTCGAAGCCCGCCGCCCGCGCATAGCGGACGTGGTCGCGCGGCTCGGTCCGGCCGTCGGAAACTTTGCTGTGCTGGTGGATCTCGCCCTTGAACGGGCGCAGGGCGAAGGCGTCCGGGGCGAGCGTGCAAATGGCGTAATACCGTTCCTCGCGTTTCCCGTCCTTGGCGGGCGGCAGGTAGAAGATGAAGGAGTGTTCGTGTTCGCCCCGCAGCGGCACTTCGGCGACGATGGTGTCGTTTTCGCGCCGGATCTTGAGCGTCTGGAAACGCGGTCCGGTCTCGTGCATCGCCTTGCCGTCGGAGAAGCGGCGGTCATCGCGGACGTAACCGAGGCGGACGGTCTTGAAATTCTTCTTCGCCCACGGCGAAGTCGCGCGGAAGCGCAGCGTCGCCATCGAGTCGGCGGGGTAGATCCGGGCGGGGAGTTCGAAACCCCGCGCCGTCGCCGCGAGCAGCACGAAGAACAATAGCGGCAGTACTTCGAGGAGACGCTTCATCTTTTTCCTCGCCACGCAGTCGGTATTACGGTACGCGGGAAGTCTTGAGCACGGGCTTTTCCCACAGCGACAGTATCTGCCCCTCCTCCAGCGCCGCCGTCGGAATTTCGTCGCGCGGGACGGCGGGGCGCCGCAGCCGCAGCGCCAGCACGATCCCGCCGAGGATCAGCAGCATTGCCAGCAGGACCGCCGCGGCGGTGATCCCGATCGTGATCTGGCGCAGTTTGCGGCGGGTATCCTCGTCCTGTTCGCGGCAGACCACGCTCTTGTCGATGTCCTCGGGGATCTCGTAAGAGAGGTGTTCGCGCAGTTCCGTCAGCAGCGATTCGGTATCGGCGGCGGAAACTCCGTAGAACTCGCAGAGTTTCTTCACATAAGCGAGCACGTAGACCATCTGCGGCAGTTCGGAAAAGGCGTCGTTTTCGAGCGCTTCCAGATAGCCGGTCTTGATCCAGGTCGCCTCCGCCACGGCGTCGATGTCCAGTTGATGGCGGCGGCGCAGTTCCGCCAGCGTGGCGCCCAAGGTGGCGCAGCGCGGCAGTTCCGTCGCGGGCGCGGATAACTCCTCCGCGCTCATGAGTTCCGGTTCGTCCGGAACTGTCGCCGCGACGATTCCCTCATCCGCCGCGGCTTCCGCCTCCGCGGGATCGGCTCCAGTTTTTTCCTCCGCCGCCGGAAAATACAACTCCTCCGGCGTGGGGTCGCCCCGCCGGGACGGAGCGGCTTCCGGAGCGCTCTCCGGCAGGTCGTCGAAAAGTCCGCCTTCGTTTGTCATGATATATCTTCCCGTATTTTCAAGGCTCTATGTTTCATCCTGTTTTGCGAAGTCGGTGCCGTCGAAGATCAGGATCTCGCGTTTGTTGCCGCTGCCCGACGGCGGTCCCACCACCTGCCGTTCCTCCAGCACTTCAACGATCTCCGCCGCGCGGTTGTAGCCGATCTTGAGCCGCCGCTGCAAATAGCTCGTGCTCATCTTGCGGTCGAGGATCGCCACTTCGAGCGCTTTGCGGATATTGTCGTCGTCGCCGGGGAGCAGATATTTTTTGACCAACGGCGCGATGTCGGCGCGGTCCTGATCATCCGGTTCCTCCATGTCGAGTTCGTCGATCTCGCCCGCGTCCTCGGCGGTTTCGGTGAGCACCGCCGCGTTGAAACTCGGCTTCGCCTGACCGCAGACGAATTCGACGATCTTGCGGATGTCGCTGTCCGGCACGAACGCGCCCTGCACGCGCTCGATGTTCATGCTGGATGGCGACATCAGCAGCATATCGCCCTTGCCGAGCAGTTTTTCCGCGCCGATGGTGTCGATGACGACCCGGCTGTCCACTCCGGAGCGCACCTGGAAGCAGAAGCGCGTCGGCAGATTCGCCTTGATGACGCCGGTGATGATGTTGGTCGAGGGGCGCTGGGTGGCGACCACGATGTGGATGCCCGCCGCGCGGCCCTTCTGGGCGATGCGGGTGATGTTGGTCTCGAC
>CACZPY010000313.1 GCA_902783135.1 uncultured bacterium | reverse complement strand
TTCGGGCGTCGGTTCTTCGACCGGCGCTGGTTCGGGTTCGGGCACAGGCTCGGGTTCGGGCGTCGGTTCTTCGACCGGCGCGGGTTCGGGTTCCGGGATTGGTTCCGGTTCAGTTTTTTTCGCCGTCTTGGGCTTTTTCGCCTTTTTGACTTTTTTCTCCGGCGCAGGTTCTTCGACCGGTTCGGGCGGTTCTTCCGGTTCGGACTCCGGCTTTTCGACCGGCTCCGGTTCCGGTTCTTGCGCCGGTTCCGGTTCGGTCGTCGGTTCCTCCGCCGGTTCCGGCGTCGGCTCCTCGACCGGAGTTGGTTCTTCGACCGGGGCGGACTCTTCCGCCGGGGGCGGAGTGTTGTCCTCGTTCTCCGATTCGTCGTTCTTTTCCGGCTCCGGCGTCTGGTAGGCTTCCAGCTCCTCCGGGGTCAGATAACGCGAATGGGTGATTTTAGATACCGTTTTGGTACTTATCAGCACACCGCGCGCCTTCGCCGAACGCAGCGGCAGTTCCATCAGATTGAGCTCGACGGTCTCGGTCTTGCTCTTGCCGTTGACTTCCTGCAGCTCGTAAATGGCGTCCGGGCGCGGAGTGAAAAGTTCCAGTACGCAGCCGGCGGGGAAAAAGTTGTACTCCTTTTCCAGGATGAAACCGCCTACCGCCGAACGTTTGCCGTAGTATTTGCCGCTTTTCTTCTCGCGGTAGACGATGCCGAAAGTCGTCTGCGCATCGTAGCGGCGGAAGTCGTACAGCTTGCCGATGAAAAGTTTGTCCGGCGGCAGCGGGATGACTTTGTATTTACCGGATTTTTCGGTGCACAGGAAACGGTCGAACTCGTTGCAGATCACGGTATCGTCGCTCTTGACCGCCTTGCCGATGTAGCCGTTTTTGCGGTCCCAGCCGATCTTGATGTTGTTCAGCGCCGCCTGATGGCGGTCGATCTGCTCGAACTGTTCGATCTCGGTGCGGCGCGGGAATTCGGCGCCGTACTTCTTCTTGATCTCGGCGAGGTAGTTTATCGCGTAATCGACCAAGTGCGCCAAATTATGTTTGATCTCCTTGATCTTCGCGGCGATCTCGCGCAGTTCCTGCTGGTTCTTTTCGATGTCGAAGCGGGCGATCCTCCGCACCGGCAGCGCGAGGAGTTTATCCACGTCGTCGTTGGTGACGTCGCGGCTCAACTGGTCGCGGAAAGGAGCGAGTCCTTCGAGCACTTCGCGGTATTCCTCCTCCAGCGTCTTGCACTCCTCGATGCGCTTGTAGATGCGGTTCTCGAAGAAGATCTGGGCGAGCGTCTTGGCATGGCGGAGTTCGATCTGACGTTCGAGTTCCAGTTCGAGTTCCCGCTTCAGATACCCCTTGAGTTTGCCGACGTTGCGCAAGATCACCTCGGTCACGCTCATCTGCACCGGGCGCCGGTCGCGGATAACGATCATCTTGGGCGATATCGACATCGAACAGTCGGTGTACATGTACAACCCGTTCAGCGTTTTTTCCGGATCGTACCCGCGCGTCGGGGTGATGCGTATTTCGACGTGGTCGGTGGTGAAGTCCGCGATGTTGGAGACGCGGATCTTGTTCTTTTCCGCCGCCCGTTCGATGGAGGCGACCAGCGATTCGGTGGTGCAGCCGTAGGGGATCTCGCGGATCACGAGGTCGCGCCCCTCGATGTCGATCCGGGCGCGGAGCACGATCTTGCCGTTGCCGTCGTCGTATTCGGAGGCGTCCATTAGCCCGCCCTGCTGGAAGTCGGGGAAAAGCTGGAAACTTTCGCCCTTGAGCGCGGCGATCTCGGCGTCGATGAGCTCGTTGAAGTTGTGCGGCAGTATCGTCGTGGACATGCCGACCGCGATGCCGTCGCTGCCGAGCATCAGCAGACTCGGCACCTTCGCCGGAAGCACGGTCGGTTCGACTTTGCGGCCGTCGTAGTTGGGCACGAATTCGGTGATGTCGTTGTTGAACAGCGTTTCGTAGGCGAGTTTGGTCAATCCGCATTCGGTGTAACGCCCCGCCGCCGCCGGGCTCCCCGTGAGGATATTGCCGAAGTTGCCCTGCTTCTTTATGTAGTACGGGGTGTTCAGATAGACGGTTCTGGTCTTGCCGGTCTTGCGGTCGGTCTCCTGTTCTTCGATGCAGCCGCCCTTGTTGGCGAGAACCACCAGCGCGTCGCCGATCGAAGCGTCGCCGTGCGGATGGAAGTGCATGGTGTTGCCGACGATGTTCGCGACCTTCTGGGTGCGTCCGTCGTAGACGAGGTACAGCGCCCACAAGATCCGCCGCTGCACCGGTTTCAGTCCATCGTCTACGTCGGGGATCGCCCGCGAACCGATCACGTAACTCGCGTAGTCGAGGAAGTTCCGGTCCATCATCTTCCGGAAATACTCGTTGGTGCCGCGCTTCTGCACGGCGACCGGACCGGTCTCGGTCTCCTCCTCGGGTGCGGCGGGGACGTCTGGGAGGTCGTCGGGGCGGATGTCTTCGCCGTCACTCATAATCGACCACCTCCAGATTGTTCATGATGTATTCGCGCCGGACGGGGGTATTTTCGCCCATGTAGAACTTTAGCAGTTCCGGCACGTCGCGCATGTTGTCGAGCGTCACGGGCGAAAGGCGCATGTTTTCGCCGATGAATTCGCCGAAGTCGTCGGGGGAGATCTCGCCCAAGCCTTTGAAGCGGGTTATCTCGGCTTTTTTTCCGAGTTCGAGCGCCGCCTGATCGCGCTCCGCTTCGCTGTAGCAGTAGAGCGGCTCCTCCTTGCCGCGGCTGACCCGGAACAGCGGAGTTTCCAGCACGTACAAATGTCCGGAGAGCACCAGCTGCTCGAAGAACGAGAGGAAGAAGGTCAGCAAAAGGTTGCGGATGTGCAGACCGTCCACGTCGGCATCGGTGGCGAGGATCACCTTGTCGTAGCGGAGGTTTTCGGTGGACTCCTCCACGCCGAGCGCCTGCATCAAAAGCGTGAGTTCCTCGTTCTTGTAGATCATCTCGAAGGTCTCGCCGTAGGCGTTCTTGGGCTTGCCGCGCAGCGCGAAGATCGCCTGACAGTCGACGTCGCGCCGCTTTTCCAGACTGCCCGCCGCCGAATCGCCCTCGGTCAGGAAGATCATCGTCTCCTTCGGCTGGACGCCGCGCGGCCACTTGTCGCCGACGTGGTAGCGGCAGTCCTTGAGTTTGGGATTGCGCAGCCGGGTCTTCTGGGTGGTTTCGCGGGATTTCTTCTTGAGGTCCTGGATCTGGCGGTGGGTCTGCTCGTTGCGGGCGACCTTTTCGAGGACGACCTCGGCGATCTCCTTGTTCTTGTGCAGGTAGTCGCTCACGGCGGCGGCGACCTGCGGCACGATCACGGAGCGCACGTCGGTATTGCCGAGCTTGTTCTTGGTCTGCGACTCGAAGACCGGCTCCCGGACCTTGACCGCCACCGCGCCGATCATGCCGTCGCGGATTGCATCCGCCTTGTAGGATTTGTTGGCATACTCGTTGATCCCTTTCAGGACCCCCTCCTTGAACGCGGAAAGATGGGTGCCGCCGTCGCTCGTGTACTGGCCGTTCACGAAGGAATAGTTGGTCTCGCCGTAACTGTCGCTGTGAGTGAGCGCAAATTCCAGTTGTTTCCCGCGGAAGTAGATGATGTCGTAGAGGCGTTCGCCCTCGGTCTCGTTGTTGAGCAGGTCCTGCAGCCCGTTGGCGGAGTAATAGCGCTGGTCGTTGAAGTAGAGCGATAGCCCGCTGTTCAAGTAGGCGTACATCCAGAGGCGCTTTTCGACGTAGTTCAGATTGAACTTGAAGCCCTTGAAGAGCTCGCCGTCGGGTAGGAAGGTCACGAAGGTGCCGTTCTTTTCATTGGGGGCT
>CACZPY010000312.1 GCA_902783135.1 uncultured bacterium | reverse complement strand
GGAGTACGTTGCCGCCATGCCGGAAAGTCAGGAGAACATCTGCTTCATCACCGGCGACAAGCGCTCCTCGGTCGAAAACTCCCCCGTCCTCGAATACTATCGCGCGCAGGGGTGGGACGTGCTGTTCATGACCGATCCCATCGACGACTGGGTCATGCAGTCGATGTTCCAGTATCAGAAAAAGCTCTTCAAGGCGGTGGACAAGGGCGACTTCGACGAAAAGGCGGGCGCCGACGCCGTCAAGGCGGCGCAGGAAAAGTACGGCAAGTTCGTCGACTTCCTCAAGGAGACGCTCAAGGATTCCGTCGTCGAGGTCAAGTTCTCGGCGCGCCTCACGGAAAGTCCCTGCTGCCTCGTCACCGAGGGCAACTCGCTGAGTCCGCATCTCGAACGGCTCTTCCGCGCGATGCATCAGGACATCCCCAAGAGCCGCCGGATACTGGAACTCAACCCCGGTCATCCGCTGATCGAAGCGCTCGCCAAGCTCGCGGAGGCGGGCGGGGACTCCGCCGAACGCGCGAAGAAGTACGCGCACATCCTGCTGGATCAGGCGCTGCTTTCGGAGGGCAGTCCGCTGCCCGACACCGCCGGGTTCGTGAAGGCGGTGGGCGAACTGCTGCTCGACCGCGCCGCGCGTCCGTGATCCGGGCGGCTTGAAAAAAAATCGAAACGTGCTATATTAAGCGTCTTGTAATTTGGCAACTAATCAAAATCCATAAAAAAGCATTACGCAGGAAAAGATCATGGCCGACAAGAAGTTCGCAATCAAACGCAATCGTACGAGCAAAGAAGCCAATTTGCGCAACCGCGCCCGCATCAGTGAGTTGAAGACTTTGGAAAAGAAGTTCCGCGCCGCGGTCGAAGCCGGCGAGGCCGCCGGTGCCGACACCGCCGCCCGCGAGCTCGTGAGCAAGCTGGACAAGGCCGCCAAGGTCGGCACGATCCACGCGAACCGCGCCGCCAACAAGAAGTCGCAGGTCGGCAAGCTGCTGAATTCGCTCGCCAAGTGACCCCGGCTTCCGTTGCGACAGAGGACAATCGTTTTTTTGGGGACGGCGGATGCGCGAAGCGGCGCATTTCGCCGTTTTTTTTTTGAGGTATGATCGTCGGGATCCGGCGAAACACGAAGGGATGTGAGGCGATGTTCAGGAATACGATCATTGCTTTCCGGCGCCTGATGCTGCTGGGGGCGCTCTTCGCCGCGCTGCTGGCGGCGGCGGCTCCGCTGCGCCAGTACAACGATGACGAATTGCGTCTGATCGCCCGGCTGGCATCGCGGGTGCTGATCCAGAACCACTACCGCGCCGCCCCGCCGGACGAGAAGATGTCCCGCCGTTTCTACGAGCAGTTCGTCAAGGAACTCGATCCCGGGCGGATCTACTTCACGAACTCCGATCTGGCGCCGTTCGAGGCGCGGCGCGACACCCTCTGCAAGGCGCTGCTCGAGGGCAACGCGGATTTCGCCTACGATCTTTACGGCCTCTTCCGCCGCCGCAGCCGGGAGTTCCGCGACTTCGCCGCCGAGTATCTGAAGCACGATATCGACTTCACGCGCGACGAATATTTCCAGATCGACCGCAGCAAGGCGCCGCGCCCCGCGGACCCCGCCGAGCGGAAGGAACTGTGGCGGCTCCGCCTCAAGAACGACGTCCTCTACTTCCGCATGATCGACCGCATGATGAAGGAGGAACCCGCCAAAGACGGCGGCAAGGGCAAAAGATCCGCGAAGAACGAGGACTCCCCCGCCTGGCGCGCCAAGTCGCCCGCCGAACGGGTGGCGGCACGTCTGCGCGACGTCGGCAACAACGTCGACAAGCGCGACCGGATCGAGGTGCTCGGGATGTATCTGGAGGCGCTCGCCAATTCGCTGGGACCGCACTCCAACTACGCGCCGCCGACGCTCGATGACGATTTCGACATCCGCATGAGTCTGACGCTGATCGGCATCGGCGCGACGCTGACCAACGAGGACGGCTTCATCAAGGTCGTGGCATTGATCCCCGGCGGCCCCGCCGCCCGCGACGGACGGCTGAAGGTCAACGACCGCATCATCGCCGTCACCGAGGAAAACGGCGAATCGGTCGATGTGATCGACATGCCCGTCGACCGCGCGGTGCGCTACATCCGCGGCAAGGAGAACAGCCGGGTCACGCTGACCGTGCTCCCCGGCGACAAGGGGCGCAACGCCCATCCCGTGAACATCCGGATCACCCGCGCCAAGGTGCACTTGGAAGAGAGCGCCGCCAAGGGCAGGGTCGTCGAGATCCCCGTCCCCGGCGGGAAGCGCCGCGTCGGCATCGCCACGTTGCCCGGGTTCTACCTCGACTTCGCCGCGCTGCGCCGCGGCGACCCCAGCGCCCGCCGCTGCAGCGAGGACCTGAAACGGATATTGCGGCGCTTCAAACGCGACAAGGTGGACGCCGTGGTGGTGGATCTGCGGCGCAACTCCGGCGGCAGTCTGCCCGAGGCGATCTTCTGCTCCGGTTTGTTCATGACCGAGGGTCCGGTGGTGCAGATCCGTTCGCACGGCCGCAAGGAGGTGCAGTACGACCGCGACGCGGAACAGACTTACGCGGGACCGCTGGTGATATTGAGCAGCAAACTTTCCGCGTCGTCGAGCGAGATCTTCGCGGCGGCGCTCCGCGACAACCGCCGCGCGGTGCTGGTCGGCGACTCGCGAACCTTCGGCAAGGGGACGATCCTGCAGGTCGAACCGCTCGAGGATTCGTTGAGTTTCCTCGGCCGCAAGATACCCGCCGGGTTGCTCACCTACGAGATGGCGATGTTCTTCCGCGTCGCGGGCGGTTCGCCCCAGCAGCTCGGGGTATCCTCCGACATCGTGATCCCCTCGCTCACCGAGGAAATGAAGGTCGGCGAGATGTATCTCGACCACCATCTGCCGTGGGACTCCATCGAGCCGGTGAAGGCGACTCCCTGCGATCCCGATCTGGATAAGAAGATCCCCGAACTCCGCCGCCGCTCCGCCGAGCGGGTCGCCAATTCGCGCGAGTTCGCGGCGCTCAAGCGCCGGATCGAGATGTACCGCCGCTACCGCGACCGCGACAAACTGTCGCTCAACGAGGCGCGCCGCTGGGAGGAATACCGGAAGGAAAAGGACGCCGAGGACGCCGCCGAAAAGCTGCTCTCCGAGGAGGGCGCCGATCCCGGCGACAAGGATGCGCCCGATCCGGTGCTCGACGAAGCCGCGCGCATCGCCGCCGATCTGGCGGAACTCGACCGTTCCGAACAGGGACGCTGCATCCCCGACCCCAAGCTGGTGCATCCATGAAGACGGGATTTTTCACCGCGTTGCGCGGAGTATGCTGCGGTACGGCGATCTTTCCGGTCCTGAAACGCAATTCCGGCGGACGGGCGGTATGGCATCTCGTGCTCATGGCGCTGCTCTGCACATTGATCGTCAGTCTGCGCATGCGCGGCGAGATCCGGCGCGAATGGACCGACTGCGCCGGGCGCTTCGACGCGGTGTTCGGTCCCCGGATCGTCTTTTCCTCCGCCACCGGCATCTCGCCTTCCCGCGACCCCGGCAAACCGCGCCGGATGGAAACTCCGCGTTCCGGTCTGCTGATCTATACGGCGACCTCCGCCAAACTCGAGTTGCCGGCGGAGGCGCTTTCCGAGACCAACTATTTTATCGTCTGGGGGGCACGCTGCTTCGGCGTCGCCATGCGCCTCGACGAGCGCCGATGGGATGTCCAGCTGCTGCTGCCCGGTCGGCGGGTCATCCGCGAGCAGCTCGAAGATGTCGGCGTCGCCGGTTTCTTCGACCGGGAACTCGCCCGGTTTCAGGGGACCGGAGCCGGGCGGCGGTTCGCCAATGTGCCGGATATCGAGGTCGGAAAATTGTTCGAAACGCTCTCCGTCGTGTCGCAGGTCGTCTGGTTTCTGGGCGAGTGGTTCGGGATATTTCTGCTGGGAATTTTCTGCACCGGGTTCTTCGCCGTCATATCCCGCTTGACCGGCGCGGCGCGCATCCGCGGACTTTCCGGCTGGGAGTATTGGCGGATCGGCGTCTATGCCGGATTTCCCGGCATGATCATCGGCGCTGTCGCCGAGGCGCTGGATCTGCCGTTTCTGCACTACGGGCTCGTCTACTCGCTGGCGCTGGTCGTCTACTGGCTGCCGGCGGTGATGGCTTGCTCCGAAACGCCGGCGGCGCCGCGCGGCGATGAGCCGCCCCGGGATTGACAAATCGCCCGGATAATGGTATTGTATTTTCCGATGATTACAGGAACTGCGATCTGAAAGGATTGAAAACATGTCCGAAACGAAGAACTTTCTCACCATCCCCGGATGGTATCCGCGCCTCGGCGCCTATGCGCCGTTCACCACCTTCGTCGCGCTGCCGGAAGATGCGGTGCGGTATCTCGCCAGCACCGAACGCGACAAGTTCGAGGGCGCCCGCGAGCTCGAAGAGCGGATGCTCGAACTCTTCAAGCGCCCGCTGGAGGCGTTTTCCGGATACGTCTTCGTTTCCGTCGACAACTGCGCGCCCACCGATACCGAGCGTTTCCGCGACCGTTACGGCGCCGTTCACCGTTCGTCGCAGGTGTGGAACATCCTCTGCGCCAGCGAAAAGGTCCGCCGCAGCGCCGCCCGCGGCGAAGTCAGCTGCGTCTGTCTGCGCCCCTACCACCGCATGAACGTGACCCGCGAGTTCCGCCTCTTCATCCGCGACCGCGGACTCGTCGCCATGAGCCAGTACCATTTGATCCGCCACTTCCGCCGTCTCGAAGGCGTGCGCGAAAAATACTGGAAGATCGCCGCCAAACTGGTCGGCATGATCGGATGGATGCTGCAGGAACCCGACCTCGTCATCGATGTCTATATTTCCAGCGACGACCGCATCCAGATCGTCGACCTCAATCCGTGGGGAAACCCCACCGATCCCCTGCTTCTCCGCTCGTGGGATCGCGACTGGAGCGTTCCGGCGGGGCTGGTCCTGATGGATCCGCCCGCCAAGATCTCCGGCAAAGTGGACGTTTCTTTCTGATCTTGCCGTCCGGGAGTCACCAGCTGCGGCGCCGCAGTGCCGCGGCGGGGATCTTCAGCGCCTCGCGGTACTTGGCTACGGTGCGGCGGGCGATCGGCGTTCCCTCCTCGTCGAGCAGTTCGGCGATCTTGCCGTCGCTGAGCGGCTTGGCGGGATCCTCGTCGGCGATTAGCTCGCGTATGCGTTCCATCACGGCGCGGCTGGATACTCCGCCGTCGCCGCCGCCCGCCGTCGAGGGCGAGAACCCCGAGGAGAAGAAGTAGCGGCACGGGAAGACCCCCTGCGGCGTCACCACGAATTTGTCGGCGGCGGCGCGGCTCACCACGCTTTCGTCGACGTGCATCAGTTCTCCGGCGTGCTTCATGGTCAATGGGTGCAGAGCCTTTTTCCCGTGTTCGAGAAAGTCCCGCTGGGTGGCGACGATGACGTCGCCGAGTTTTTCGAGGGTGCTTTTGCGGCGTTCGAGCGCCGAAAGGAGTTCCTTGGCGCGGGCGACGCGTTCGCGGACGTAGGCGCGGGTCTCGGGATCGAGCGAAGGATCTTCCTGCATCTTCAGGTAGCGTTCCGAGATCACGACCTCGCGGCGGCGTTCGCGCAGGAGATGCACCGAGAACGACCCGTCGCGTTCGCGGCGGATCTCCAGCTCCGGCTCGACGGCGGCGGCGCCGTCGGAGCGGAAGCGCGCGGCGGGGGCGGGATCCAGTTTTTTGAGCTCGGCGAGCAGTCCGCCCAATTCCTCGATCGTGATGCCGAGCGACCGCGCGACCTGCGGGATCCGGTTCTGGGCGACGTCGTCGAGGTGATCGTCGATCAGTTTTTCCATCACGGGGGTCATCCCGCCCTTGCGCCGGAGCTGCAGTTTGAGCGATTCGGCCAGATCCCGCGCGCCGATCCCCGGCGGATCGAAGGACTGCACCAGTTTCAGCGCCGCTTCGACCTCCTCCAATTCGGCGTCGCAGCTCATGGCGATGTCGGCGAGCGGAGTGGCGAGGTAGCCGTTTTCGTCTAGCGCGTCGATGACGGCACGTCCGACTTCGCGTTCGCGTTCCGACGCTTTGCTGGTGGCGAGTTCCCGGAGCAATATATCCTCCAGCGCGGGGGGCGGGGCGGGCGAGTTCGCCAGATACTCCGATGCCGGTTCCCCCGCCGCACCCGGCATCCCGGGCGGCAGCGGCAGTTCGTCGTTCCATTCGTCGGCCTCGGCGCCGCGTTCGTCCAGATTGGCCTCGTCGTTGTCGTCGGACGGGGCGTCGGAGGGGGATTCGGGGAGCGCGTCGTCGGGAGCGAGTTCCTCCAATACCGGGTTGCTCTGAAGTTCCTGCGTCAGGCGCGCCTCCAGTTCGGGCAGCGGCAGATGCAGCAGTTCGAGCGACTGCAGCGCGTGCGCCGAAAGCTGCTGCCGCTGCTCCTGATACTGAGCAAGTCCGGTGGTATTGACGATGTCCATGTATTCAATTTATCACGGTGCGGGGGCTTTTTCAACGCTTCCGCCGCGGAAGATCGCGAATATATCCGCCGCCGTGCGGCACAGCAGCGCGCCGAGCAGCGCGAGATCGATAAACGGCTGGTTAGCCGCGAAGATCAGCGCCCCCGCCGCCGCGAAGAACGCCGGACGCCGGTCGCCGCGGCGCAGACACCAGAGGATGACGGCGACCGTCGGGAGCGCGGCGACGGCGATCGTCGCCGCCTCCGGGATCCCGGCCCCGGGAGCAATGCGGCCGCAGACCGCCGTCGCCAGCAACGCCGCCCCCGCCGCCGCATAGGCGGGCTTCACCCCCTCCGCGGGGAACGCCGCCGCGCCGAACGCGCCGAAGAACACCGCGAACACGGGCAAGATGAAGCGCGCCGCGTCGCAGTAGGTCTGGTAGTACCCGAGGAAGAAGATCGTGACCGGCGCCGCCCACAGCGTGAAGGCGCTCCGCAGAACGCGGTCGCGGATGCTCCACGCACCCGCGAGGAAGAGCGCCCACGCCGCATTGTTGGCGCCGAAGAGAAAACGCAGATTCCGCCATTCCAGCAACGTCCCGAAGGTGAAGCCGTCGGCGGGGCGCTGCCCTTCCGGAAAGTCGAGGTAGTGCAGCACATATCCGAAGCGCCACGGCGCGCCGAAGTCGTGCCAGTTGACGGCGAGCTGCCACGCGAAGACGGCGAAAAATCCCGCCGAAGCGAAGAGCGCCGTCCCCAGATACCGCTGTGCCGGAGCGGACTTTCGCGCGAGTTGCCGCCACCACAGAAACGCGATCAGCGGCGCGAAGAAACAGTAGTTGATGCGGAAGAGGCACGCCGCTCCGTAGACCGCGCCGAGGATGACGGCGCCGCGCCGTCCCGGTTTCAGCGCGAGCGCGCAGTATATGGCGGCGAGCAGCACGAGCAATCCCGGCGTGTCGCTCATCGCGTTGAATCCGGCGCCGATGCAGAAACGGTAGAACCGCCACGCGCCGAGCGGCGCGGCGGCGTCCGGCCACGGAGAAGCGAAGAACGCGGGGAAACGGCACAGCTCCCAGTTTTCCAGATGGCACGCCGCGAAGGGCCACAGCGCCGCCATGAACAGCGCCGCCGCCGCGCCGTAAAGCGATACGCCGAGCCGCCGCAGAACGAGGAACCCCAGCACCAGCACGGCGGGGGAAGTGACGAACAGATTGAAGTGATCCGCCACCGCCGCGATGTCGTAGAACTCCCGCGCCCGGAACGCTGCGATGAAGGGCAGATACCACAGCCCGTTGCCGAGGGTGAAGCGCCACGGCCGGGGGAAGCCGCCGTGCAGGATGCCCCAGCCGACCTCGAAGTAGCCGTTGTCGTCGGCGGCGGCGGGAATCACGCCCGGGAATTCCGCAAGATTCAGGAAGGCGAAGGCGCAGCGCAGCGCCAGCGCTTCGAGCACGAAGTACGCGCCTTCGCGGCGCGACCCGGCGGCGAGCAGCCCGCTCCGCCGCTCGGAAAGGTGTTTCCACGCCGCGAAGCACAGCACCCCCGCCGCGACGATCGCACCGAAGTAATACGCCGCCGGAAACTCCGGCAGCTGCCGCAGCGTTTCCGCCGACGTGCCGACGATCCGCGGCGAAGCGTAGCCCGTGCGGCCGTCGGGCAGGGTCACCCGGCGGTAGTCGCAGCCCACGGCGAGCGGATGATTGGCGGTGTAGCGCCGCACTTGTTCCGGCGACGCCTCCGCTTCGCCGGAAAAATGTCCGAGATACGGGGACCGGAAATCGGGCCGCGCGAAGAGCGCGGTGTGCTCGGGGAAGATCATGCGCTCCGCGCGCGCCGGGAGCACCGCCGTCAGGGCACCGAGCAGTATGAACGCAAGGCGGTACATGGGGTCAGTCCAGCGCCGCGATGTACGGCAGATTGCGGAACTTTTCGTGCGAATCGAGCCCGTAGCCGATGAGGTAGCGGTCGGGCAGCGTGATCCCCGTCCAGTCGGCGCGACCGAGCGCTTCGGGCGGGCGCGGACGCATCTTTTCGATCATCACCGCCGTCCTGATTTCTTTGGCTCCGCGTTCGAGAAAATGGCGCTTCACGGCGGCGAGGGTGATCCCGGTGTCGAGCACCTCGTCCGCGAGCAGTATCCGCCGCCCCGCCGGATCGAGTTTCGGTTCCGCGCGGAACTCCACTTTTCCGGAACTGCGGTCACCGGAATAACTGCGGACGCTTATCACGTCCAATTCCACGGGACAGCTCAAAGTCCGCATCAGATCCGCGCCGAAGGGGAGCGCTCCGTTGGCGAGCACCACCAGCGTCACCGTGTCGTCGCCGTAGAAGGCGCCGATCTCCCGCCCCAGTTCCTCGACCCGTTTCCGGATCGCCGCTTCGCCGACCAGAATCTCCATATGAAAAAATCCCCCGTGATATGTTTTTCATATACGGGAGATACAATACCACCTGAATGCGGTTTTGACAACCGCGGAGGCGTTATTTTCCGGCGCGTTTCCGGTAAAAGGCGATGGTTTCCGCGAGTCCCTCGTCGAAGGTGTGCCCCGCGCGGTAGCCCGCCTGCGCCGCCTTGTCCACGCACGCCATCGAGTGCCGCACGTCGCCCGCGCGCTCCGGCAGATGCACGATGCGCGACTTCGACCCCGTCAGCCGCACGATGGTCTCCGCGAGGTCGTTGATGGTGATGCGTCCGCCGCGCGCGATGTTGAACACCCCCGTCGCATCGCTTTCCGCGAAAAACAGATTCGCCGCCACCACGTCCTTGACGTAGATGAAGTCCCGGGTCTGCCCGCCGTCGCCGTAGATCGCGACCTCGCCGCCCGCCAGCGCCCGGGTGATGAAGATCGGGACCGCCGCGGCGTAGGCGCCCTTCGGATCCTGACGCGGACCGAAGACGTTGAAGTAGCGCAGACACGCGCAGGGCAATCCGCGTTCGCGCGTGAACATGCCGGCGTAGTATTCGCCGTCGAGCTTGGTCACGGCGTAGGGGCTTTTGGGTTCGGGGAACATCGTTTCGACCTTCGGCACGGTCGGATTGTCGCCGTAGATCGCCGCCGAGGTGCTGAAGCAGAGTTTTTCGACCCCTGCCGCCTGCGCCTCCTCGAGGACGTTGACGAATCCCTGCGCGTTGATGTCGATGCACTCTTGGATCTTTTCCATCGACTCGGGCACGCTGACCAGCGCCGCGAGGTGGAACACATGGTCCACTCCGCGCATGGCGCGCTTCACCGTCGCGCGGTCGCGGATGTCGCCCTCAATGAACTCGACGTCGAAGCCGTCGAGATTGTGCCGGTAGCCGCTGCGCAGGTTGTCGAGCACCACGATCTGCGCCTTGCCCTGAAGCTCCTCGACGATATGGCTGCCGATGAATCCGGCTCCGCCCGTGACCAGAACTTTTCTGATGCTCATGTCGTGATTCCCCTTATTTGCAGCGAATGAAATCGTAGTTTTTGAGATAGTCCGGCAGCGGCGGTATGTCGAGCGGCGTCCCCTGCTGACGGATCGAATCCGCCCCCTGGCATCCCGCCGCCACGCTGTTGCGCGCCGCCTGCGGCGACGAATGGACGTCGTACACGCCCCGCAGCGCGTCGATGAAACTCTTGATGATCTTCGGATCGGCGCCGCCGTGGGTCCCCGTCTTGGGCTGCGGGATGTTGTAGACCACGTCCGGCACCTCGGCATAGGTGTCGGTGCGGTGGTTCCACAGATGCAGTTTCCACATGCCGAAGTTTTCGAGCCGCCCCTCGGTGCCGATCACGGTGTAGTTGCGCCAGCCGTCGGGGGTGTAGTGGCACTGCAGATAGCACGCCAGCACGCCGTTGTCGAGCTGCATGTTGATCATGTTGAGGTCGTTGACCTCGATCCACGGGTAGAAGTCCTTCTGCTTGGTCGCCGGGTAGTGGTCGGTGTCCCAG
>CACZPY010000311.1 GCA_902783135.1 uncultured bacterium | reverse complement strand
CCTCGGCGAGCGGGGTGCCGCCGGGTTCGCGGGTGAGCACCACCTCATGCCCGGAAGCCGTCAGCGTCTCGCCCAGCAAATGGATCTGGGAACTTTTACCGGCCCCCTCCGGTCCCTCGAAAGTTATGAACCATCCGCGCTTCATCGCCGTTATATGCAATCCTTATGGAGTAAATGACACAAATGCCGGAAATTTCAGATTCCGATCACGTCCATGACGCTATATTATACATCACGATCCCCCCGGTTTCAATCCGGCCGGCATTTTTTTTGCGCGGAATTGCCGCCTCAACTGCGGAACGCATCCGAAAACACTCCGGACGTAAAATCCCATTTCCTGCGTTTTTCTGCTTGCTTTTGCCTGACGACGTGTTATATTTTCCATATGCATTTCAAACAACTCAACGTGAGACGAAATATCATGGCATCGACACTTTCCCGCAACAGTTATCTGGAAAAACACGTCGGAGACTTCCCGGCGGAAATGGAGATCGGCGGACGCCGTTACGTGAAGGTCGACGATCTCCGGTACGGCACCAATCCGCATCAGGTCGCCTGCTACTACAAACCCGCCGGCATCGTCTGTCCGATCGGCGACATGGAGATCCTCAAAAACGGCAAAAACGGTCTGTCGCAGACCAATCTGGAGGATATTTCCGGCGCGCTCAACATCGTCAAGTTCTGCGATCGCCCCGCCTGCGCGGTGATGAAGCATGTGAACCCCTCCGGCGCCGCGATCGCCAGCGGAAACGAGTCGTTGCGCGAAGTCTATCTCAAGGCGAAAAACGCCGATGCCCGCGCCGCTTTCGGCAGCGTGATCGCGTTCAACGCCGAGGTCGATCTCGACACCGCCCGGGAGATCATGTCCAGTTTCGTCGAATGCGTGGTCGCCCCCGCGTTCGCCGCCGGCGTGCTCGACGTATTCAACGACGGCGAGCACTATAAACTCAACCGCCACATCCGCATCGTCAAATGCGGCGACATCGGGGCACTGCCGCGTTACACCGGCGAGGCGCGCCCCGAACACTTCACGCTCAAGGTGCTCGCCGACGGGTCGCTGATCGCCGCCGCTCCGCTGACGACTTCGCTGCGGACGGTCGCCGACCTGACCCCGGCGGTCGGCAGCAATGCCCGGTGCGGGGAACAGCGTTCCGCCGTCGCCGCCACCCCGGAGCAGTTGCGCGACCTGCTTTTCGCGTGGCATGTGAATCTGAGCGTCCGCTCCAACGGCGTCGTCATCGTCCAGAACGGGCAGACCCTTTCGGTCGGCACCGGCGAACAGGATCGCGTGGGCGCCATCGAACAGGCGGTGGCAAAGTTCGGTCAGAAATACGAAGGCGAAGGCAAACTGCAGGGCGCGGTGATGTCCAGCGACGGCTTCTTCCCCTTCGAGGACGGAGTGGAGACCGCCGCGAAAGCGGGCATCACCGCGATAATCGCTCCCGCCGGCAGCCTGCGCGACGCCGATGTGATCAAACGCGCGAATGAGCTCGGGGTGGCGCTATACCATGCGCCGGAGCGGATTTTCTCGCATCACTAAAAGACCAAAGACAATCATACCAACGGAAGGTTCATTATCATGGCAACCACCAAAGTGAAGAAAGATTCCAAAGCTCTGAACAAGGAGATCGGCAACGCGCTCTTCAGCGATGATGAACGCTTCGAGATGTTTTTCGCCGCCAACTGGAAAAAGATCATGGCGGCGGCGATCGCGGTGGTCGTGGTGATCACTCTGGTGTTCGCCGTCCGTCTGCACCTCGCCAATGCCGCCAAGCGCGCTTCCGCCAAACTCGCCACCGCCTCCACCGCGGCGGATCTGGAAAAGGCGCTCGCGGAAAACTCCGACGCGGCCGGAGCCGACGCCGCACGCTTCCGCCTTGCCGGAATGTACATCGCCGACAAGAAATACGCGCAGGCGCAGGCGGTGCTGGACAAACTGGCGGTCTCCGCCGCCGAAACGTCGCTCCGCGACAAGGCGCGGCTTTCCGCCGCCTACATGCTGGAAATGTCCGGCAAACTCGCCGACGCGGCACAGCGTTTTTCCGCCATCGCCGCGACGAACACTATCCCCTCCTCCATGCGTGCCGAAGCGGCGTATTCCGCCGGACGGCTTTACCTTGCGCTGAACAGGAAGACGGAAGCGAAACAGGTGCTGAACCAGCTGCAGCTCATGGAAGTTTCCCAAAGTGCGACCGCGGTGAGCTTCTGGAAAGACCGAGCGCAGATGCTGGCGCGCTCCATCAACTGACGACCGGCGCAGCGAAGATGCTTTCCCGACGCGAGACCTCGCTGTTGCGGGCGCTGACCACCCGGGGCGGACGTCGGCGCTCGGAATTCTGCCGCTGCGAAGGTGTCCGCGCAGTACGGGAACTGTTGGACAAGCGCCCCGACATGGTGGAATTCGTCGCCGCCACCGCGCGCGGATTCGCCGCGCTGGGGTGCGAACCTCCGAACTCCCGTCGGCTTGACGAAACCGAATTTGCCGCTTTGAGCGACACCGTCACCAATCAGGGCGTACTGGCATTGGCGCGGGTGCCGGAGGAACGCGACGAGCTTCCTTCCGGCGATTTCATATTGGTGCTCGACCGCATCGGCGACCCCGGAAATTTCGGTACCATGGCGCGCACGCTGCTCGCCGTCGGAGGAAGCGACCTCTGGATCACCAAGGGCACCGTGGATCCGTGGAGCGACAAAGCGATACGCTCCGGGATGGGCGCGCAGTTCGCGCTGAACATCCGCCGCTTCGACGATCTCGGCGCCATGACCGTCGCGGCGGGAAAATACGGTTTTTCGCGGATTTTCTACGCCGACCCGCATCAGGGGGAAAACTGTTTTCGCTGCGCCGATCTTTACGAACGTTCGCTGATCATCATCGGCGGCGAGGCAAACGGAAGTTCCGAGTTGCCGCCGGGCACCCGGAGCGTCCGGATACCGATGCCGGGAAATTACGAATCACTCAACGCGGCGCAGGCGGCGACCGTTCTGCTGATCGAACACACGCGCCGGGAACAAACCGAATGAAGGAATGGCGATGATATCGGGATGGCTGTTGCTGTATGTGCTGGTATTTGCGGCGGGATTGGTTTCCACCGCGTTGTTCACGCCGTTTTTCCGGGCAGTCGCCCGTAAGACCGGGTTCATGGACGTTCCCGCCGCCAACCATAAGGGGCACCGCAAAGCGACGCCGCTTTTGGGCGGTGCGGCGATCTTCTGCGGTTGGGGCGCCTGCCTGCTGTGCGGAGCCGCGGCGATCCGGCTGCGGATAGTTCCCGAATTCGCCAATACACTTCAGCGGCATCTGCCCGGAATAGCGGAAAGTCGAACCCAATTGGTGTGCATCGTGGCGGGAGGTCTGCTCGCCGTACTGCTGGGGCTTTGGGACGACCGCGCACCGATGGCGGCGAAGTGGAAGTTCCTCGGGCAGTTCGTCGTGGCGCTGATCGCGGTGATCGGCGGCGGAGTGCGGATCAATCTCTTCATTTCCGACCCGATCGTCACTTCCGCCATCACCGTGTTCTGGCTGATGCTGCTGATGAACTCGATAAACTTTTTCGACAACATGGACGGTCTGGCGGTCGGCACGATCGCGATCGCGATGGGTTTTTTCAGTTGTTTTGCAATCATGAACGGGCAGTTCTTCGTCGCGGCGCTGTCGGCGATGACCTGCGGATGCGCCTGCGGGTTCTGGATCTACAACGCCGCTCCGGCGAGCATTTTCATGGGCGACTCCGGCAGTCACTTCCTCGGCTACCTTGCCGCGGTGATCTCCGCGCGCGTCACCTACTTCACCCACGGCGGAGCGCAGTCGAAACTGACCTTGCTGATACCGCTATTCATCCTCGCACTGCCGCTCTTCGACACCGCGATGGTGGTGCTGATCCGCACCATGAATAAAAAGCCATTCTGGATCGGCGACCACAACCATATTTCGCACCGTTTCGTGCGGATGGGACTGAGCCGTCCTCGCGCGGTACTGTTGGTTCACCTGCTCGCGCTGTGCATCGGCATGGGGATGCTTCCGGTATATTGGGGTTCCATCCAGACTGCGACGGCGGTGGTGGCGCAGTCGCTGCTGATGCTGCTGATCATCACCGTACTGCAGCTCGCACTCTCCGAAAAGCCCGACGCCCGGGAGTGAAGCCGGATGACCCGACGCCCCGGCAACATGGCGGTCGCGGCAAGATTCGCCGTCCACACGGGAGCATTGGCGGCGTTGGCCTGACGCTGCGGCGCCGGTGCTTCGACACCGCCGCACTCAATGCCGTGTATTACACGGTGCATCCAGCAGGCCGCCGATTCGGGATCGTGCCGTTCGTCATCGGGGCGCTGTTGGCGGCGACCGTCGTATGGAAACTGTTTCCGGAAGTGCGGAAAAGTTTTCAACTGCTCCCGGCGTGGCTGTGGTGGGGACTTCTGACGCTTCCGGCTGACTTCATGAATCTGGCGGCGTGGAGCTGGTATCTTCAGAACCGCGCCTACGTTGGGTGCTCAAACGCCCCGACGCGACGGCGGTGATCGCTCTCCTGCGCCGGTTCTCCGAAAACGGCGGGCGCGTTCTTTCGACCCGACGCCTGCGGCTCTACCACATGTTCGATCGGGAAAGCGCCGCTCCGGAATCTCCGTTGTTCCCCGGCGACACGGTGATCATCGACCTCGACGACTCGCTGGATGCCACTGGCGAACTACGCCGCAGGGTGATTGCGGACGAACGGGCGATGCCGGTGTTTTCCACCAACTTCTACGGGCGTCACTTCGCGGTCTGGAAGATCGCGCCGCCGGGGACGCCGCGTCCCGCGCTGCCGTTCATGATCCGAGGCGGTGAAGAAAAATTTTCCACGCTGGGGTCGCCCCTGGCGCAGGATGACTCCGCCTTCGAAGCCCGCCTCGCCCGCGCCCCGGACGGCGCGGGGATTTTGCTGATCCGGGTACGGAAAAAGGTCGAATATGATGTGGCGCCCGATCTGAAAATGCTTCAGTCCGGAAAGGCGGTCCACTTGCGGCTCCGCTTCGGCGACGGAGTTTATCCGGCGTGGCGCGCCATGCCGGGCGAAGTCTATTGCGTCGCCCTGCCCGGAGCGTTCCCGGAATCGATACGGCTAAGGCTGCTGCGCCGCGACTGACGGATCGTCTGGACATATTTTCAACTTTGCCGATGCCGAAGACCGGCTCAGGTCGTTTTCCAGTTTCCGTGCTCCGGAAAATCGGAGATCGCCTGAAGATTGCGTTGGCGCCAGTGGATGAAACTCGAAGCCGAGCCGAACCCCAGTTCGGCGGCCACCGCCTTGACCGGTACGAATTTGGAAAGTCCGCGGTAGCGTCGGATGCGTTCGCGGTCCACGAACTCCAGCACAGTGCAGCCAAAATGCTTGCGGAAGAGTTTGATGAAACTCGATCGACTGCATCCGAAAATATCCGCCATGACGTTGATCTGACAATCCCGCCCTCCCTGCTGCTCGATATACCGCTTGACCTGAGTCATGATGAGGATATCGCGTCCCGGACGCCCGATAGTTTCGGCGTAGGACGCCTCGCGTTCTAGGCGCACGATCTGCGTTGCCCGGTATTCGACGAGCGCCATGAATTCCCGGCGCCGTTCGCGGGAAAGCGGGATGGTCTCGACGTTTTTCAACAACTCGGATATGTCGCGGTAAAGTGTATTGTCGAAGTGACGGAACATGCGGAGATTGCTGTTTTCTTCGAATTGGCAGTCGCCGGGAGCCGCGCGGAACAGACTGTAGCGGATTATGTCGGACCAGACGATCATCCACAGATGCATACCGTGACACCGATTGAAATCGTAATTCATGTCGTGCATGCATTCCGGCGGTATGACGAACACCGTCCCCGCGCCGCCGGTGTAGACCTTGTCTCCGATCATGACATCGCCTTCGCCGTCAAGGACCAGCATCACTTCGTAGGTCATGTTGCCGCAATGCTGTTTGCGCGACTTGAGTTCGGCATCGGTCAATGGGCGGACTTTGACGTCGGGTTCGGCAAAGAACGGAGAAACGATCCGCTCCACACGGACCGTCAGCAGTTTTTCGACGAAATCGGCATTGATCGTCATAAAAACAACCTAAAAAATGTTTTCTACGTTTTCCTGCCTGGACCTTTACGCGCGGATCCCAATACTTATTCGTTCCCGTCCGTTCATGTCCGTTCGGGGCGTTTGCTTTATGTTGGTCGCCCGCGTATGCGTCCTTGTCACGCCGTAGCGACTCCGGCGCGAAGGCGGAAGCGCCATTTCATCTTTCATCTCTCATCATTCATCATTGGCGGCCCCTGCGCCGCCGCGCACCGTTTTGACAATTCCGGCGGCTTTTTTCATCATAAATATAAACCGCATTCCGCCGATTTGCAAACGGTCCTTTCCCGGCGCGATCCAGTCTCTATTCCCGCCTGGATCGCGCCGTCGCTTATCGGATCAAAGTTCTGCGAGGGCAAACTTACGGTCAAAATAATCCACTTGCATCCGCATCGTCACCGCAGGACGCAAACAATTGTTTTCATAATATATAAACCTTTTCGACGACCATTTCTGAAGCGCGATTTTCATTTTTTGTCCACAAAAAATGATGTTTTTTCCACATTTTACGTTTTTTCCACCCGTGTCGTTTTTTTAATCCACATCAACTTTTTTGGATCCCCGCTTTTTTCGTAATAATTTATACCGGTGGAAAAACAAATTAGCAAATTTTTGAAACTTTTAAGCAATTCTCGCGCATTGTAATAAAATTTTCCGCGCGCTACAGTATATTGTTGTCGGGATAAATCACTCGAAATTTTGGAGAAAGACTTATGGGAAAGTCGTTTGCGGTCATCTTCACATTGGCGCTCGGCGCTGCGGCGATCCGCGCCGACGTCGTCCCGATGGACAACTTCGGCAAAAACGGCGTTCCGGTGCTGATCCCGGCGGTGCAGAAATACGAATCGGCGGAGGGTAAATTCGTTTTGCCCGACACGCTCACGGTCTCGGTCCCCTCCGGCGAAGAGCTGATCGTAGAACAGCTTTCCGGCGAACTCAAACGCTTCGGCAAAACGGCAGCGGCGGCGGGAAATGCGAAGTGCCGCTTCATACTTGCCGAAGACGGTGTCCCCGAACAGGGCGAAGGTTATTCGATTACGGTAGGCGGCGATGGAATAGCGGTCAAATCGCGCACGACGGCGGGGCTGTACTTCGGTGCGCAGACGCTGCGCAATCTGCTCCGCAACGCCGCGGCGCCCGAACTCAAGGCGTGTACCGTCACCGACTGGCCCGATTTCGTGCGCCGGGGGTACTTCTTCAGCGTGGCGGGGCGCTCCGGGCAGAGTCTGCCGGTGGTGAAGAAACTGCTCGATACGATCACCCAGCTCAAGATCAACTGGATCATGGTCGACTTCGGACACTCGTTCCCGTTCAAAAACAACCCGCTCACGCTGCGCGAAAAGGCGCTGACGCGCGAGGAAGCGCTGCAAATACTCGCGTGGTGCCGCGAGCGTCACATCGAACTCACGCCGACGATCCAGTTCTGGAGCCACGCGCAGTGGATGACCTACCACCCCGACTGGGACAAGATGAAGGAAGGCGAACCCTCGCGCCGCTGGCTCAGCCAGCCCTGCCCCGAGTGCCCGGAGCCTTACGAACTTCTGCGCAT
>CACZPY010000310.1 GCA_902783135.1 uncultured bacterium | reverse complement strand
GAGCGTTGGTCATGAGACCCATCGCGATCGCGTGACCGATGGTCGGGATGTAGGTGTGGTCCATCGGCTCGTTCGGCTTGGACTCGACCATGATGCGGATGTTCTTGTTGTAGTCGAGCATCGTCTGCATCGCCTCGGCGATGCGCTCGGTGGCGACGACGGGATCCTTGGCTTCACGGATGTAGGTGCCTTCGCGGGCGAGCCACAGTACGATGTTCTTGGTGCCGAGCGCCTGGGCGATGTCGATGGTGCGCTTGCTGCGCTCGATGGCGTACTTGCGGCAGTCGGCGGAGTTGTTGGTGTAGCCGCCGTCGATGGTGTGGGGGTCGAACCACATGCGCGGCGCGACGAACTCGGGGGTCAGACCTTCGCCGTCAAGGATCTTCTTGAGTTCCTTCGCCTTCTTTTCGATCTGCGCCTTGCTCATCTTGAGGTCGCCCATGCCCGGCACGGCGTCGTCGTCGTGGAACTGGATACCGTCGAATCCGATCTTCTTGTAGCTGGCGAGCTTCTTCGCGAACGTCACGGACTTGCGGACTTCCGGCCCGAAAGGATCGGCGCCTTCGTGGATGTTCCAGGGTCCGAACGAAAATCTGAAAGTACCGGCCATTTTCACTACCTCCCTTGTATTTGTTGGTTGAAGGCTGGTCATTTTTTTGGTGACTGGGAGCAATATACCGCTTGACAAACGCGAATGCAACGACGATATTATGAAAAAATAGCACAATATCACGATACATTCGGAAATATGAAAACCGTAATCGCGAATCGAGCCGATTTTTTTGCGCCGGGTTGCTGTCCGATCGCGCTGCGTACGATCCGGGGCGACGCGGCGATGCAGCACCCGGGCGACCTGACCGATATTCGTCATACGCACGATTTTGCGGAACTCATCTTCATCATGCGCGGCGGCGGACTGCACTGGATCGACGGCGACGTGTACCCGGTGGCGGAAGGCGACGTCTTCCTGATCCAGGGCAACACCGAACACTACTTTCAGGAGCGCCACAACCTCGGCATGTACAACGTGATGTTCGACGTTTCCTTCCTGCGGGAGCATCTGCACAGTCTGCGCAGTCTGCCCGGATTCAACGCGTTTTTCTTCTTCGAGCCGACGTACCGGCGCAGCCACAAGTTCCAGAGCCGATTGCACATCGACCCCGAACAACTGTTTCAGGCGACGGCGCTGCTGCGGCAGATGGAGACCGAAAGCGCCGCCGCTTCGCCGGGATTCGACCTCATGATGCTCGCCAAGGTGCTGGAAATATTCGTGTTCCTCTCGCGCGAATATTCGAAGGAGAAGAACCCGAAGGCGCGGTCGCTCTTCCGCCTCGGCGAAGTCATCAGCCGCCTCGAAAACGAATATCTGCGCCACTGGACCATCGCCGACTTGTCCCACATCGCGGCGATGGCGCCGAGCACCCTGCTGCCGGTCTTCCGCAAGGCGACGGGGCGATCGCCCATCGAGTACCTGATGGAGGTGCGGCTGTCGAAGGCGGCGGAAAAACTGCTCAAGACCGACGATCCGATCTCCGAAGTCGCCGCCGCGAGCGGCTTCCCGGATTCCAATTACTTTGCCCGCTGCTTCCGCCGCCGCTACAACTGCTCGCCCCGTGAATACCGCCGCTGAACAAGCGGGGAAGACGCTTTCACGCCAGCTTCGCGAGTTTGTAACAGTCAAGACTCTTGTCCGCGGTCTCGATCTTCAGATACTTCACGGCATCGTCCAAAGCGGCGACGGTGAAGTTGTCGGTCGTACCGTTGCCGGTCGTGAGCGTCAGCGCCGACACGTTTTTCCTGACGGAGCCGTTCGCCATCGTGAGTTCCGACACCTTGACCGCCTTTTTGTTCGCGTCGTAGAACGAGACCTTCGCCTTGCCTTTTTCCATATCGATCATCAGCTTGGCGACGTCGCCGACGTTGTAGTAGTCGACGCTGTCCGCCTTGGCTTCGAGCGCGCCCAACACCGTGCCCTTGAGCGCGGTGGCGCCGCTCCAGTTGTTGTTGGCGGTATCCACGATATTCGCCACCTTGACGCTCGCTACCTTGGAGGCGTTGCCCGCCGCGTCGACGCCGCGGAAGTAGTACGTGCCGTTCGCCTTGACCGCAAGCGCCTTCGAGTAGGTCTTCCAAGTTAACATAAAGGGCGGCAAAATGCAAATCCGGCGGAGGGGCGGCAGATGGTGAAATGCAGGGTTTTACGGCGCGGTCCCAGCGCCCCGCTCCGTACCCCGAGCACGCGAGGCGCGCCATTCGGGGAAAAGCCCTTCGCTTTTCCCCGCGCCCCTTTTGCCGCTTCCGCAAGTAAAGCAAGTTGGTTTGCAGACACACCTTTAAATTTCAACGGCCTGCGTTCAGCGGTCACCGCATAGTTGCGGCGACCGCTGAACTCGCGGCCGCAATGCTCGGGTGCACTCGG
>CACZPY010000309.1 GCA_902783135.1 uncultured bacterium | reverse complement strand
GATCAGCGGCGGTTCGCGGACGAGCGTCGGCGGCTACACCACGCCCGAGCGCCACGACGAAACGGCGCAGTTCGACGTCAACGACACGCGGACGCTCGACGAGGTGCTGAACTGGCTGTTGGAACTCGGCTACATCCCGAGTTTCTGCACCGCGTGCTACCGCGAGGGGCGCACCGGCGACCGCTTCATGTCGCTCGTCAAGTCGGGGCAGATCGCGAACTGTTGCCAGCCCAACGCGCTCATGACCTTGCAGGAGTATCTGGAAGACTACGCTTCGCCCGACACCAAACAGAAGGGCGAAAAGGTGATCGCGGAGGAATTGAAGCGCATCCCGAACGACAAGGTGCGCGCGATCGCGACCGAAAGGATCGCCAAGATCAAGGCGGGCGAGCGGGACTTCCGCTTCTGATCCGCGGGGCGTAAACGCGATGAAGATGGAGGCGCAGGCGGTCGTGTTCTTCTGGCTGATCGGGCTGATCCCGTTTCTGTACGTGCTGATCCGGGGCATAATGCCGCTCGGGCTTCCGCTCGGTCGGAAGCTCGTGCTGACGGCATTGCTCTTCGCGGTCGCGTTCAAGTTCCAGATCCTGCGGCGTTTCGCGGGGCCGATGTTCTTCGCCCCCGACCTGCCGAACTGGATCCTCGTCATCGCGGCATGGGCGTTCACGTCGCTATTGTTCTTCCTCGTCTTTCTGCTCGCCGCCGATTTGGTGCGGCTGCTGGTCTGGGCGGCGCGGCGGATGCTGCGCCGTCCGCCGATCACCGGGGTCCGGGCGGTCAACGCGGGGATAAACCTCGCATTATTGACCCTTTCGTGCGTGCTCACGGGGTGGGGCATGTCCAACGCCGCCGCGCTGCCCGAGGTGCGGCGGACGCAGGTGGTGGACCGCATGCTGCCGCGCGGGATGGACGACTTAGAACTCGTGCTGCTCGCCGATCTCCACATCGACCGGCTGACGGTCAAAGACGACATTTCCGAGGTGGTGCGGCGCGTCAACGCCCTCAAGCCCGACGCGATCGTGATCGCTGGGGACTTCGTCGACGGCACGGTGGAGGAGCTGCGCGACAAGGTCGCCCCGCTCGCGGGACTGCGCGCCAGATACGGCGTCTACGGCATACCCGGCAACCACGAATACTACTCCGGATACCGCGCGTGGATGGACCACCTGACCGGGCTCGGCATCACCATGCTCGAAAACTCCCGCCGCCTGCTGCCGTGCAAAGTCGCGCTCGCGGGCGTCACCGACCCCACCGCCGCGCGCTTCGGCGAGGAAGTGCCCGACTTCGACAAGGCGCTCGGAAACATCCCGAAAGGGTACTACAAGATCCTTCTCGCCCATCAAGTCAAGATGACGCGCGAAGCGGCGGCGCGCGGCGCGGATCTGCAGCTTTCCGGCCACACCCACGGCGGCATGGTCGTCGGGCTGGATAAACTCGTCGCGCTCTCCAACCACGGCTTCGTTTCCGACTGGTACGACATCGGCGGCATGGGGCTCTACGTCAGCCGCGGGACCTACCTCTGGAAGGGCTATCCCATCCGCCTCGGCGTTCCTTCCGAGATCACGAGCATCCACTTTTCGCGCGGCATTCCGTGCGAACCCGCGCCCGTGCGGGATTGAAAATACCCCGTTCCGGTGGTATAATATACTCTGATTATCTTTTTTCATCCGAAATTCATACATAAAGGAACTTTACGAAGATGATGACCGCAGCAGATATCCGCAAGAAGTACATCGAGTTTTTCCGCCGTCACGGCCACGCGGAGATCAAAAGCGCCTCGCTTATCCCCGACAACGACCCGACCTGCCTCTTCACCACCGCCGGGATGCACCCGCTCGTCCCGTACCTGAGCGGACAGGCGCACCCCGCCGGCAAGCGCCTCACCGACTATCAGAAGTGCATCCGCACCGGCGACATCGACGAAGTCGGCGATCCCGTGCACCTCACCTTCTTCGAGATGCTGGGCAACTGGTCGCTCGGCGACTACTTCAAGGAGGAGGCGATCGGCATGAGCTTCGAGTTCCTGACCAAGGAGCTCGGCATCCCGCTCGAAAACCTCGCCTTCACCGTCTTCGCGGGCGATGACGACGCCCCCTTCGACGCCGAGGCGTTCGAGTTGTCGCGCAGCCACGGCGTCCCCGCGGAACGCATCGCCAAACTGCCCAAGAAGGACAACTGGTGGGGACCCGCCGGCACGACCGGTCCCTGCGGCCCCGACACCGAGATGTTCTACTGGACCGGCGACGGCGCCGCGCCCGCCGTCTTCGACCCCGCCGACAAGCGCTGGGTCGAGATCTGGAACGACGTCTTCATGCAGTACAACAAGACCGCCGAGGGCAAGT
>CACZPY010000308.1 GCA_902783135.1 uncultured bacterium | reverse complement strand
CGGCGCGCACACCTACGAACGGGTCGACCGGCCGCGCGGCGAAATCTACCACACCGAGTGGACCGAGTCGAGCGGCAAGACCGTCTCCGGTTCCTACAACGCGTAACGGGAGGGCTTGGAACATGGACGCCATCGAAACCATGCGCAACCTGCCGAAGAACCACGATTTCTTCATCGGCATCGACAGCGACGGCTGCGTCTTCGACACGATGGAGGTCAAGCAGAAGGAGTGTTTCTGCCCGAACTTCATCCGATTTTTCGGCTTTCAGGCGGCGAGCAAATACGCGCGCGAGGTCTGGGAGTTCGTGAATCTGTACAGCAAGACCCGCGGCTGCAACCGCTTCCTCGCGGTCGCCCGCGCGCTGGAACTCATCGCGGAGCGCCCCGAGTTCGCCGCCCGCGGCATCGCCGTCCCGCCCATGACCGACATGCGCGCGTGGATCGAGGTCGAAAACAAACTCGGCAATCCGACGCTCAAGGCGCTTGTCGCCGAAAAACCGACTCCGGAACTCAAGAACCTCCTCGCGTGGAGCGAGGCGGTCAACGCCGACATCGCCCGCACCGTCCACGACGTGCCGCCTTTCCCGGGCTTCCGCGAGGCGGTCGCGGAGGCGAAGAAACAGGCGGACATCATCGTCGTTTCGCAGACCCCCTTCGAGGCGCTCGACCGCGAGTGGAAGGAAAACAAGATCGACCACTTCGTCGACTTCATCGCGGGGCAGGAGTGCGGCACCAAGGCGGAGCATCTCAAGTACTCCGCGGGCGGCAAGTACGCCCCGGAGAAGATCCTTATGATCGGCGACGCCCCCGGCGACTACAAGGCGGCGCAGAAGAACGATGTGCTCTTCTTCCCGATCGTCCCCGGCCGCGAGGAAGCGTCGTGGGCGAAGTTCCGGAGCGAAGGGCTGCCGCGCTTCTTCGCCGGCACCTTCGCGGGCCGGTATCAGCAACAGCTCCTCGACGAGTTCGACCGGGCGCTGCCCGAACTGCCGCCGTGGAGCCGCGCGTAGGGGCGGAAAGACCATGGGCATCTACGTCGGACGCGGCTCCGTCGATACCGCGATCGATTCCGCCGAACTGCGGCGGATGATCGCCGCCACCGTGGAGCATGACGGCATCCCGAAGCGGATGCTGCTGTTGCCCCCCGATCACACCCGTCTCAACTCCCGCGCGGGCGAGATCACCGCGATCATCTGGGAGTTGTACTCCGACAAGTGCGACATCGACATCATGCCCGCATTGGGCACTCACGCACCGATGGGCGAGCACGAGTTGCGGATGATGTTCGGGCCGACCATCCCGCTCGACCGCTTCTTCGTCCACGACTGGCGTCACGACGTGCGCAACTTGGGCGAGGTCCCGTCGGAGTACATCCGCGAACTATCGAAGGGCAAACTCGACTACAGCGTCCGGATCGAGGTCAACAAAAAACTCTTCGCGGGGTACGATCTGATCCTTTCCATCGGTCAGGTGGTGCCGCACGAGGTCGTCGGCATGGCGAACTACACCAAGAACCTCATGGTGGGCGTCGGCGGCTCGGACATCATCAACAAATCGCACTTTCTGGGCGCGGTCTCCAACATGGAGCTCATCATGGGGCGCGCCGATTCCCCGGTGCGGCGGCTCTTCAACTACGGGACGGAAAAGTACCTCGGCGATCTTCCCATCGTCTTCATGCAGACCGTGATGGCGAAGGACGAAACGGGCAGGATGGCGATGCGCGGATTTTACACCGGCACCGGCGACGAGGTCTTCCGGGCGGCGGCGAAACTCAGCGTCGAAGCGAACTTCGTGCTGCTCGACGAACCGCTCAAAAAAGTCGTGGTCTTTCTCGACCCCGAAGAGTTCAAGAGCACCTGGCTCGGCAACAAGGCGATCTACCGCACCCGCATGGCGATCGCCGACGACGGCGAACTCATCATCCTCGCCCCCGGCTTGAAGGAGTGCGGCGAGGACAAGGAGAACGACCGGCTGATCCGCAAGTACGGCTACCACGGTACGCCGTACACGCTCAAAATGGTCGCGGAAAATCAGGAGTTGCGCGACAGTTTGGGCGCGGCGGCGCATCTGATCCACGGGTCGAGCGAGGGGCGGTTCCACATCATCTACTGTCCGGGACCGAAGTTCTCCGCCGACGAGGTGCGTTCCATCGGCTTCGAGTACGGCGACCTCGACGCGATGCTGAAGAAGTACCCGGTCGAAAAACTCAAGGACGGCTTCAACACCGTCGACGGCGAAAGGATCTTCTACATCAGCAACCCCGCGCTGGGCTTGTGGGCGCTCAAAAAGAGTTTCGAGGTTTGAGGCGCGGAAAGGCTGAAACGGCAATTCGCGGCGCGTCCAGCGTAACGGGCGTTTTTATTTCGCCCGTGTCCGTTCGTGCTTGCATACAACACGTTGAATCGAAAGGGATCATATCATGGGTAAGAATCTGTTGATCGCGCAGTCCGGCGGGCCGTCGCCGGTGATAAACAGTTCGCTGCGCGGAGTGGTCGAAGCGGCGCGGGCGTTTCCGGAGAAGATCGGCAAGATCTACGCCGGATATCACGGCATCGAAGGGGTGCTCAAGGAGGAGCTGCTCGATCTTTCGTGTCAGCGCGAGGAGGAGATCGCTCTGTTGCGCAACACTCCGGCGGCGGGGGCGATCGGTACTTGCCGCTACAAGGTCAAAGCCAAGCAGCTCGAAGACTTCGACCGGATCGTCGAGGTGCTGCGGGCGCACGACATCGGCTATTTCCTCTACAACGGCGGCAACGACTCGATGGATACGGCGAACAAGGTCGCCATCCTCGCGCGGCAGCGCGGGCTGGACGTGGTCGGCGTCGGCGTCCCCAAAACCATCGACAATGACGTGGGCGACAGCGAATTCAAACTGATCGACCACACTCCCGGCTACGGTTCGGTCGCGCGCTACTGGCAGATGATCGTGCAGAACGCCGAGGAGGAAAACCGCGGTTCGTCGCCCGCCGATCCGGTGCTGGTACTGCAGGCGATGGGCCGCAAGATCGGGTACATCCCGGCGGCGGCGCGCCTCGCCGATCCGAAGCGCGAAACTCCGCTGCTGATCTTCCTCGCCGAGGGCAAACTCACGCTCGAGGCCATGGCGGAGCGGGTCAACGAAGAGGTCAAGTCGCGCGGCCGCGCGGTGGTGGTGCTGAGCGAGGGGTGCGACGTCGGCGACCTGGGCTTGGTGAAGGACAGTTTCGGCCATGCGAGTTTCGGCGCCAGTCAGACCACCGCGCAGCAGGCGCTGGTGAACTACCTCAACACCCACGGCATCGCTGCGAAGGGCGCGGCGCGGGGGCAGGTCTTCGGCACCGACCAGCGCGCGACGGCGATCTACGCTTCGACGGTCGACCTCGACGAGGCGTACCGCGTGGGGCAGAAGGCGGTGCTGCTCGCCGTGAATGGCGAAAACGGCTTCATGTCCACCATCTTGCGCGAGCCGGGGATGATCTATCAGGTGCGCTACGACAAGGCGCCGCTCGAACTCGTCGCCAACTCCGAACGCACCTTCCCCGAGGCGTGGATCACCCCGGACAAGGCGGACGTCACCGACGCGTTTCTCGACTACGTCCGCCCGCTCGTCGGCGAGGATTTCCCGAACGTTCCGGTCGTGAACGGCCGCCAGCGTTTCGCCAAGTTGGAACCGGTCTTCGCGGAAAAGAAGCTGCCCGCCTACATCCCGCAGGCGGACCGCAAGTGATACGGCGCGCCCGTCTTCGCGCTAACGCGCTACGCCGTGACAAAGGCATGTATGCGGGCGACCGGCATAAAGTTGGCGGGCAAACGGATAAGCACGGATATTTACGGATAATGTGGTGAAGCACGCGTACAAGTGCCGGTATAAATTCCACTGATGCCCGCTGTTTGTGGTCGACCCCGTTTATCCGTACAAATCCGTACAGAAACTTTCATTTGCGGCCGGGCGTCGGTATTGTGCGTTTCGGGTCATATGTTCACCCGGCGCCCGCTCCGGGGTCATTTCCGCTCCACGACGCGTTGGTAGGCGACGATCCCCTCGGCGATGCCGCGGGCGAGTTTTTCGCGGTACGCGGGATCGAGCAGACGCTGTTCCTCCCGCGGATTGGAAAGGAATCCCACTTCGACCAGCACTCCGGGCGCGTTGATGTCGCGCAGCACCGCGAAGCGGGCGCGCTTGATGCCGCGGTCGACGGCGCCGCTGCGCCGCAGCAGTGCGCGCTGGATCAGATAGGCGAGCAGCAGATTGTTGGCGTCGTCGCGGTTGCCGCTGAAACTCGTCTGCGACGGCTTGCCGCCCGAAGTGGACGCCGCCCCCGCCGGGGTCAGCGCATAGGTCTCGATCCCCTGCAGCGAGCGGTTGGCGGCGGCGTTGACGTGGATGGAAACGAAAAGGTCGCTCCTGGCGGCGCGCTGCAGCCGGCACCGCTCCCCGAGCGGCACGTAGCGGTCGCTGCCGCGGGTCAGGTTCACCTGGTAGTTGCAGCGGCGCAGTATTTCGCAGACGCGCGACGCGAGCAGCAATGTCGCGATCTTTTCGCGCAGACGGCGGGTGGCGGCTCCCTGATCGCGTCCGCCGTGTCCGGGGTCGATGGTGATGGATCTCACGCGGTGCCGGACCACTCCGGTCCGGGCGGAAGAAAGCGGCAGCAATGTCTTGGCGAGATCGAGCCTGCTGACATACAGCGCGCCGTTGCGCCACCGCGCCGGGAAGCACTGATGGACCTTGATGCCGTTGTAAATGCAGAGCGGCTTTTCCGGAGTGAACTGCAGACTTTCGCCGCTTCTGGCGAAACTGGTCCCCCCGCCGTTCCGTGCCGAGTACATCCCGCAGTTGGCGGCGGCGTGTCCGGCGGGGGTGTAGGGGATGCCGGAGATCCTGATCTCGGGAGGAGCGGCGGCGACGGCGCAACCGAGCAGCGCCGACGCGCCGAATGTGATGAAACGCCTCATTTGCCCTCCCCGGAGAAGGCTTTGAGGGAAACGGCGGCGCCGTAGTCCGCGACGGGCGGATACATCGCCTCCAGTTCCGGTCCGATGGGGGCGCACTCCACGAGCGATCCGAGCACGAACGCCTTGGCGTCGCAGAGCGCCTGTTTCCACGACGCTCCGGCGGCAAGTCCGGCGGCGACGGCGGCGGAAATGGTGCATCCGGTGCCGTGAGCGGCGAGATGCGGCACGTCGATCCGCTCCGAACTGAGCAAATAGAGTTTGCCGTCGCGGCAGACGATGTCGGCGGCGTCTTCGGAGAAGGCGGCGTGTCCGGTCTTGAGCAGCACTCCGGCGCCGCAGCGGTCGTAGAGGGCGCGGGCGGCGTCGGCGCACTTGGCGAGCGAATCGATTTTTACGCCGAGCAGCAGTTCGGCTTCGGGCAGGTTCGGGGTGATCCATTTGGCGGCGGGGAGGAGCTGGTCCCGGATCACGGCGACCGCGTTGTCCTCGAGCAGCCGCGCCCCGCTGGTGGAGACCATCACGGGGTCGCAGACGAGCGGCAGTTCCCTTTCGGCGACGGTGGAGGCGACCACCTCGGCGATGGCGGCGTTGGCGAGCATCCCGCTCTTCGCCCAGCGCACGGCGAGGCGGTCGAGCACGGTATCCAGCTGGCACTTGACGGCGTCGGCGGGCAAGGTGTCGATCCGCCGCACCTCGGCGGGGTTCTGGCTGGTGACGCCGGTGATCGCCGAGGCGCCGTAGACGCCGTAGGCGTTGAAAGTGCGCAGATCGGCCTGGACGCCCGCGCCGCCGCCGGAGTCGCTGCCCGCGATGGTCAGCGCCACGGGATAAAATCGGTCAAAGTTTTTTTTGGACATGGCAACTGGTTTTTTTAACATCCGCAAACTATATTAGCGCCGGAAAGATTTCCCGCGCGGGAAACTCCGGTTTCGGCATGTAAACTATCATCGGTTGCCGGAAAAAACAACTGTGAAAACGAAGATATTTTCAACATTTTGGGCATTGTCGCTGCTGCTGACGCTGGCGGGGGGCGAGATCACGACGACCGGCGAGGCTCCGGCGGGCGTCCCGGAGGCGCTGCTGGATACGGCGCAGCGGCTCGCCAAACTGTTCCGCATCCCGTGGCGCAAATCGCCGTCGCAACTCACGGTGGCGTTTTCGCCCGCGGTGCCGGAGCACAGCGCCGAACTGGAATACAGCTCCGGGCGTTATTATCTGATGCTGAACGGCGCGCCGGGGCTGGAGCGGGACTTCCTCCGGACGCGCAAGCTCTACAGCGCGCTCCTCGCCGGCGCGGTCGGGGCGAAATTCCGCCGCGGCGAGACCCGGGCGCTGCCGCCGTGGGCGGTGGCGGCGACGGAGCGGATACTTGCGGCGCGGCGGAGCGAGGAGCGGCTGCTCATCGGCAACCGCCGTTCGCCGGTGCTGCGGGCGCTGCTGGAGCAGGGGAAGCTGCCGCCCCCGGAAACGGTGCGGCGCGCCGACCCCGCGGACTTCGATCCGGCGGCGCGCTTCTGGGCGGAGGAGCTCGGTCGGGCGCTGTTTTTCGCCGCAGGCAAGAAATTCGCCTCCCCCGGCGGTCTGCGCGAATGCTTCGCGGCGGAGTCGCGCGGCGCCGATCCCGACAAATGCTGGCTGCCCCGCGAGCCGGGGAAACTGGAACGCGATTTTCGGACGGCGGCGCGGGTGCTGGCGTGGCACGAGCTGGCGCCGCGTCCCGCGCGGTGGTCGCTCCGCCGCTTCGCGGAACTCCGTAAACTCCGGATGCCCGAACTCGACGCCGACGGCAGGGCGGTGCCGGACCGCTTCGTGGAGTTCGACGTTTTGGAACTCGGCGACCGCATGAAGGGGCGTCCCGACGCCGCGGCGCGCTGTGCGGAGTTCCGCCACCGTTTCTTCGAGTTCAGCGCCGGAGATTCGCACCCGGTGCAGGCGGCGATCACGGAACTGGCGGATCTGGCGGCGGCGGCGGCGGATCCCCCGTTCCGGTACGGGGCGCGGCTGCGGCGGGCGGTCGGGGAGATCGAAAATTTGCTGAAGCGCCGGGAAGTTCTCGACGCGTGGCTCGACGAAGCGGACCGGCGCCATGCTCCGGCGCGGCGCGCCTTCCGGCGGCGGCTCGAGTGTATCGCGTGGCTGAACGCCCGCGATTCGCTGCTGGGCGCGGCGGAAAGGAAATGGGTGGACGAATGCGAGAAGGAGTTCCGCTGAAGTGCCGGCTCCGGTCTTGAAAATCCGCCGGAAATATTTATATTGTCGAAGTAGCAGCGCGTCCCGCGACGGGGCGCGCCGGTTTTTTCGAGGATGTCCGGGAGTTTCGGTCTGAAAATGAAGTTCATCGCGCCGGAGTATTTGTACTGCCTCGCCGCCGCGCTCGTACTGGCGGCGGCGGCGCTGGTCTTCGCGGCGTGGCGGCGGCGGCGCGAAATGCAACTGCTCTTCGCCGATCCGGCGGCGGCGGGGACGGCGCTGCGGCTGTCGCGGGGCGCGCGGCGGGTGCGGATCGTTTGTCTCGCGGGAGCGCTGACGGCGGCGGCAATTGCGGCGGCGCGCCCCTACTGGAAGTCGCAGGAGCGCACCGTCACCGGGAAGGGGCGGGACATCGCGGTCGTCTTCGACGTATCCAAAAGCATGCTCGCGCGGGATCTGCCCCCGTCGCGCCTCGAACACGCCAAGTTTCTGCTGCGGCAGCTGGCGCAGAAATGCGCGGGCGACCGGCTGGCGCTGATCGCCTTCGCTGGTGAGGCGTTCGCGGCGTGTCCGCTGACCGCCGATCCCGTCGCCTTCGACGAGTACGTCGACGAACTCAAACCCGAACTGGTGCCGCGCGGCGGCACCGATCTGGAAAAGGCGCTGCGCGAGGCGCTCAAGTGTCTGAAGGGCGCCGCCGGATCGCAGGCGATCGTGCTCGTCACCGACGGCGACGAACTTACCGGCGCGGTCGAAAAGGTGCTGCCCGAACTCGAAAAGCGGGGGATCCCGCTGTGTGTGGCGGGGCTCGGCGACCCTGCGGCGGGAGCGCCGCTCCCCGATGAAACGGGGGCGCTGCGCCGGGACTCCGCGGGAAAACTGATCACGAGCCGCCTCCACGAATCGGCGCTGAAGCGCCTCGCCGCGGCGACGGGCGGCGTGTACGTCCGCAGCACCGTCGCCGACCCCGGCGCGGAGGTCATCGCATCCCGCCTCGCGAAACTTGCGGGCAGCGACCGGGACGAACACCGCAAGGTGCTGCCCGAGGAGCGCTTCGACTGGTTCGTAATGGCGGCGGCGGTGCTGCTCATGGCGTCGCTGCTGATCTCCGAAAGGTCGCGGCGGGCGCTGATCCGGGCGGCGGGATGTTTTCTGGCGGCGGGGCTCTGCCTCGGCGCGGCTACGCCCCCCGCGAACGCGGAAGTTCCGGATGAGGAACTGGCGGCGGCGCCGACCCCGGAAGCGCTTTACAACCTCGGGCGCGGTCGTCAGGAAAAGGGCGATTTGGCGGGGGCGCGGCGGTGTTACGAGCGTCTGCTCCAACTGCCCGATCCCCGCGGCAGGGCGCGGGCGAAGGCGCTGCTGAATATGGGCGTCGCGGAGCACCGCGCGGCGCGGGAGGAGTTTCAGTCGGCGCGGCGGCTGGTGGCGGGGCAGCAGCTCGATCCGGCGCTCGCCAAGCTCGATGCGGCGCTCGCCAAACTCGACGCGGCGACGGGTCTTTACGGCGCGGCGCTCGCGGGGACCGGGGCGTCGGCACTCGACGCGGACGGCGCGGCGGGATCGGATCTGTGCTCGCGCGAACGGGATGCGGAGCGCATCGCGGAACTCAAAAAACGTATCGAAGAATTGAAGAAGGCGCAGCGGCAGGCGCAGCAGAGCGCCCGTAACGCCCGCGATAAGAATAAGAACCGGCAGGATAAACCACAGCAAAAGCAGCAGCCGCAGCAGAATAAGCAGGATAAACAGGATAAACAGCGGGATCGGCAGGATCGAAAGGATCAACCGCAGACGCAGGATCGGCAACAGCAAGATAAACAGCAGTCGCAGCAAAATCAGCAGAACAAACAGGATAACCCACGGCAAAATCAGCAGGGCGAACCGAATCGGCAGGGCGGCGACGGGGTGCCGCGCGAGGAGATCCGGGATGCGGCGCAGCGGAGCGAGGAGTTGAAGAAACAGGCGGAATCGCTGGGGCAGAAGCAGTTGAGCGAACAGGCGCAGCGCGCCGCCGGGGAACTTCGCCGCGCGGAGCAGGCTCCCGACCGGAAGTCGGCGCAGCCGCATCTGGAGCGCGCGATGCGCGAGCTCGGCGAACCCGATCCGCGGGACGAAAAGCGGGATCGGGATAAGAATAAAGAGGGAAAGCAGGATAAAAACCGGGACGACGGCGAACCGCGGCAGGATAAGGAAGATCAGCCGGGGGAGGGAAAGGCGCCCGCGCCGACGGCGGAGAAGCCCTCCGGCGAGGCGAAGGATGCGGGTACGGAACAGTTGCTGCAGCTGCTCAACGACGAGGAACGCCGCCATCGCGAAGAATTGAACCGGCGGCGGCGCTTCCGCCGTCCCGAGGTCGAACGGGATTGGTGACGATGAGAAGATTTTTCGGGCTGATCGCGGCGCTGCTGATCGCGGCGCCGTCGTGGTGCGGCGGCGCGGAGCCGCCGAAGGTCGAAGTCGAGGCGGAACCGCCGGAATTTCCCGCGGGCGAATGGACTCTCGTCTCGATCCGGATCGACCGCGAAGTCGACCGCCGCGACATCCGGCTGCCGAAGTTGGAGCGCGCCGAATGGCATCCCGAACGCGGCGGTATTTCGCGCAGTCTGAACATCGTCAACGGCAGAAGTTCCCGCAGCACCACCTACACGCTGCCCTTGAGTTCCGGCACGCCCGGTGCACTGACGGTGCCCCCGGTGGAAGTGCGTCTCACGGGCGGCAGGACGGCGCAGAGCCGTCCGCTGCATCTGAAGGTGCTCGCCGCCGGAGAAGCGCCGCGCGGCGCGGGAGATCCCGCGGGGCGGATCGTCGTCCCGGCGGGGCGGAAAAACTTCTACGCGGGCGAGGAGATCCCGGTCGATTTCGAGCTCGCGATCCCTCCCGGGATCAAGGTGCGCGAACTCGACTTTCCGCACATGAGCTGCGACGGTCCGGTGATCCTGCCCGATCTGTCGCGGCGGCGCACGCGCCATCCGCACTTTCTCGACCCGGTGCAGCGCGAACGCGAAACGCCGGAGGGGACGATGCGGATCGTCACCTTCCGCACCATGCTGCGCTTCATGCGCCCCGGCGACTATAAACTGGCGGCGGCGGAAGTGCTGCTCGCCGCCGATTCGCGTTCGCGGCGGCAGCCGCGTTCCCGTCCCCGTTTCGGTTTCGGCTTCGACGAGGACATGGACGATTTCTTTTCCGGCGGCGGCGGAAATACGCGCCGGGTGGTCGTGAATTATCCCGCGCTGCCGCTCAAGATCCTGCCGGTGCCGCCGCCGCCGCCCGGGACTGTCGCACTGGAACTTTTCGGCGACTGGCAGGTCACGCCGAAGCTCTCGGCGTCGAGCGTCCGCGCGGGCGAAGTGCTGGAACTCGAAGTGCGGCTCGACGGCACGGGGGGTCTGGCGGGGTTCCGTCCGCCGAAACTCGAATTTCCGGACTTCCGCGTCTATCCGCCGGAACTCAAAAGCGAACCGGACGGCAGTCACAGCATCCGTTACGCGCTGGTGCCGTTGCGCCCCGGCGAGTATAAACTCGATCCGGCTTTTTCCTTGCTCGACCTCAAGACCGGACGCTACCGGACGACCGAATCTTCGCTTTCCCTCGCCGTCACCGGGTCGCCGCTGACGCCGGAAAAACCCGCCGCCGCGCCCGTCCCCGCCTTGCCGCCGCCGGAAAAACCCGCCGCCGCGGCTCCCGCGCCCGTCGCGGCGGAGCCGCCGCCTGCCATCCCGAAATGCGGCCGCATCCCCGGAAAATGGCTGTGGCGGCGCGGACTTGCCTGCGGCGGCATGGCGGCGGGGATACTCGGCGGCGCCGCGCTGCTGATCGAACTCGCGCTCCGGCGCCGCGCCCGGAAGCGTGACGTCCGCCCCGAGGAAACGGAACGTCGCCGCCGGGTCGAAGCGCTGATCCGGTATCTCAAACACGGCGGCGATGCCCTCGAAACTCTGCATTCGGGCGGCGCGGAGGCGCTGGCGCGGGCGCTCGGACTGCCCTCCGGCAGCACCGCTGCCGAGCTTGCGGAAAAGGTCGCGGAGCCGTCGCTGCGCGGACTGCTGGAAGAATCCGACCGCGACACCTTCGCCCCGGAATCCGAACGCCGCCGCCCGCAGTTGTCGCCGGCGGGGCGCAAGGAGTTCCTGAAACTGTTGAAACGCGCGCTGTCGATCGTGCTCGCGGCGGCGGCGTGGCAACTGTCGGCGGCGGAGCCCGCGCGGGATCGGCTGCATCTGGAACGGGCGGTACTGCTCGCTCCGCGAGACGCCGGACTTCGCCGGGCGCTCGAACGGACGGCGCGGGAACTCGGCGAAACTCCGGTCGCGCCTTCCGTGCGGATGCGCCTCCGCGATCTGCTGCGTCCCGACGAACACCTGATGCTCGCCGGCGTGCTGCTCGGCGCGGCGTGTATCGTCCTCGCGGTGCTGCGGCGCCGTCGGCGGCGCACCGCGTTCGCCGCCGCCTGGTCCGGCGCGGCGCTCGCGGCGCTCTGCTGCGCCGCCGCGTGGTCGCAGTACGGACAGTCGGGCGGATACCGCGGCAGCCGCGCGGTGGTGACGGCGCCGGAACTCGAACTGTATTCGCTTCCCGCCGACTCGGGCGGTCGGGCGGTCGGCAAGCTCCGCAACGGCTGCGCGGCCGAGGTCCTGGAGACGCGGGGCAGCTTCATCCGTCTGCGCGGCAACGGCATCGAGGGCTGGTGCCGCGACTCCGGAGCGGAGCGGATCTCGACACCTTGACTTGACCGCCTTTCAGCCCCGGGGGTGGAACCGGCGGTGGATCGCCAGCAGGCG
>CACZPY010000307.1 GCA_902783135.1 uncultured bacterium | reverse complement strand
TGCTGTTCGCGGCCGCGGCGGGGTTCTCCGCGACCGTCGCCGCCGCCGAAGGAGCGCCGATCAGCGCTCAGGAAGCGGCGATGCGCGCGGACGAGATCATGCGGAACTTCTATCTGTCGCCGCGTCCGGAAAAGATCGACGAATTTCTCGAAGTGCTCTCCGGCGTCGCCCCCGTCCGACTGCGGAGAAACCTCGACTGCAACACGACCTTCCTCGGCGAAGCGTTCCGGCGCCATCCGCAGCAGCTGCCGAAGTGGGCGAAGCTGCCCGGAAGCGACGATTTCCGGGAGACGCTGTTCCGCGCCTTGAGTTACGCCGATTCGGACGAGGCGCGTCACGCCGCGCGCACCCTGCCCCTGAAGATCCGCCTCCGTGCGCCTTTCGGCATCCGGGACGTGCGCGCCGTCCCGGTCGAAAAGTGCACTCCGGCGACCGTCGACGCCTGCTGGGGCGGCTTCTTCGGTTCCGGCGACGTCGAATACGTCGATACGGTGATCCGCGCGGCGTTCCAACCGGAAAAGCCGGGGGAACGCGACCTCACCCGGCGGGCGGCGCTGTGGTCTCTGCTCCATTTGAGCGAAAGACACCCCCGGGTGGAAGCGGTCTTCAAGGAGCGTCTGCGTCAGGCTCCCGAAGGCGCCCGCAATGCCGTCGCCGAAGAGACAAGCGAAAAACGGCAGCGGGAACTTTTGGGCGAAGTCCTGATCACGGACGAGAAAAAAGACGAAAACGACACTGAAAAGCAGAAACGCAAACCGTTCAGCGCGGTCAGGGAATCCACCCGGCTGAAACCGGAATTCTTCGCCGCCGTAAAGGCGGAAAAACCCTCCACGCAAAGCGACTACATCGCCAGTTTGAAGCCGCCGGTCGTCAGGGAGGTGCGGCGGCGCTTCCCGGAAGTTTCCGCGGCGGAGGCCGAAAAGATCGCGCTCGGTCACATCACGCACCGCGACATCAATGCCCCCCGAAAGTCCCCGGTCGAAGAGGACAGCTTCCTCAACTTCTACGCCGTCTGCAAGTATGCGGACGATCATCAACTCACCTCGCGGCAGAGCAGGATGTTCATCGGGTACGCCCTGAAACTCGCGGCGAAATATCCCGGCGAACCCGTCGTGGCGCAGATGGCGTACCGGGAGTTGCGCGCCGCCTCGGTCCTCGGCGGTTTCGACCCCAAGATGCTGAAAAACCGCCGGGTGCACCCGTATCTCGAACTCATGCTCATGGGCGAGTACCACCACAGTCAGGCGTGGAAACAGCGCGGCGGCGGCTACGCGGACACCGTGTCCACTCACGGCTGGCAGGGCTTCCGGGAACATTTGAACAAGGCGCGCACCTTTTACGAACGGGCGTGGCGGGAATATCCGCGGCTGCCGGAGGCCCCCGCGCGGATGGTCGGGATCGCGGGCGCTTCATCCGGCTGCGACGGCGAGGAGGTCGTCTGGCTCAAGCGCGCGCTTTCGGCGCAGAAGGACTATTACGACGCCGTGGACGACTTCGCGTGGTACAGCCGCCCCCGCTGGGGCGGATCGGCGGCGCAGCTCCTCGCCGACGCCAAGGCTTTTCTGAATCAGCGCGAAGACGATCCGCTGCTCGCGTACAACGGACTGTTTCTTCTGCAGACGTTTTTCTCCGAGATCCCGCTCATCGACAGCATCCGCTACTTCCGCGGCGAAAAGAATTACGAAGAGGTGAAGGAACTTTTCGAGGAGTTGGAAAAGATCGCGCCGCCGGATGATGTCCAAAAACTCTTTCTCGGCGCCGCCGCGCTGATGGCGGACGATCACGAGACCGCCGATCGGATCGCCTCGACGCTGAAGGGGGAAACGCTCAAGGCCGTCATCCCGAATCCGCGGCGGATCGCGGTTCCGATGATCGAGTGGATCGACTTCCCGGCGCTGAACCGGGCATTGAACCGGGCTAAGCTGAAAAGCCGACTTTTCCGCGCCATATATTACCAAAACGCCACCGCCGCCGCCGAACTCTTGAAGCCCGCCATAGCGCAAGCCCCCGATCCGGCGGACAAGCAGGCGCTGATCGACTTCTACATCCTGCTCAAGGGCGACCTCGACCGGACGTATTTCCGGCGCCCGATGCCGGCATTCATCCGGCTGTGCGCCGAATTCGACGGAGCGGCGCGACAGTTGAAAATGGCGAAGGAGATCGAAGACAAAATGGCGGAGCTCGGAGTGCTCGGTGCCTGCTGCGACGAGGCGCTGCGGAAGCTGAAACGGATAAACCGCAAGGCGGAAAGAAAAGTGGAGCTGATCCGGGAAGTCGTCGCGATGGGCACGGATGTCAACGTCCTCTCGCCGCTCGGAACCATCCGCCCGCTGTACTACGCGCTGCGCAGCGAGGAGAGCGGAGAACTGTTGAAAATACTGCTGGCGGCGAAGGCCGATCCCTACGCCTTGCTGAATGGGCAGCATACGCCGCTCGACTATGCGGTGCACCGTCGTTTCCCGCCGGAGCGGATCCGAGAGTTTCTCGAAAGCGGCGTCGACCCGAACCGCAAGTACAACCGGACCTTCACGCCGCTGCACGCGGCGTTCCGGAATTTGGAGGGCACGAAACTGTTGGTCGAATTCGGCGCGAAGTTGAACGAAGTTTCGGAGTACGGCCACACCCCGCTCGACCTCGCGGAAAAGATGGGGTCGGCGGAGGTGGCGCGCTATCTGCGCTCCAAGGGCGCGAAACACGCCTCGGAACTCGAGTGAACCTTCACTGCCGGTCGCGTTCCGCCAGCTGCCGCAGCAGTTCCGCCGCCGCGTGGACCCCGAACGCCGCCGTCATATAACTCACCGTGCCGAAGCCGGAGTCCGTCTTTATCGCCTCGGGCGAAAAGACGACCCGCACCCCTTTGGTTACCCCCGCTTCGCGGAGTTTGCGCCGCACCGACCGCGCCAGCGGGCAGCCGCAGCTTTTCGCGATGTCGGCGACTTCGACCATGGCGGGGTCGAGTTTGTTCCCCGCCCCCATCGACGACACGAGCGCGATCTGGCGGCGGCGGCACTCCAGAATGAAGGCGACCTTCGCCGGCACGTCGTCGATCGCGTCCGCCGCGCCGTCGAAGTCATCCCGGTCGAGGAGTTCCGAGACCTCCTCCGGCGCGACGAAGCGCGGCACGCTCAAAAACGTCCCGTCCGGGTTGATGTCGGCGAGCCGCCGCGCCAGCACCTCGGACTTGTACTCGCCGACCGTCGAACGTAATGCCGGCAGCTGGCGGTTCAGATTGGAAACGAAAACGCGGTCGCCGTCGACCAGCGTGAGTTTCCCGACGCCGCACCGGGCGAGGAACTCCGCCACATAGCCGCCGACGCCGCCCAATCCAAGCACCAGCACGTGTTTGCGCGCAAGCTCATCCGCCGTTTGATCGCCCAACAGCCGCCGCGTCCGCGAATCCCAGAGTTCCGCTTCGCTCATCGTATTTCTCCATGCAGAAAGGCGTCGAAGTTCGCATCGGTGACGCGCTCGACATCGGCGCGCCCCAGCACCGATGACGCAAGTTTCACGATTTCGCGTATATCCCGTTTTTCCGCGTCGGTCTCGAAGCCGATGCGCTCCAGACCGCGCGTCCGCAGAAACTCCGCCACGCCGGGGTCGGCGAGCGACCGCATACCGAGCGATACGAAGTACCCGCGTTCCAAATAGCCCGCCAGTTTATCCGCCTTGCCGCGGAAGCCGTGGACGAGATACCGGAGCGGGTAACGCTCCAATATGCCGAATACCGCATCCGTCGGACGCACCAGGTGCAAAACTACCGGCTTGTTCAGTTCCGCCGCCAGTTTCAAAAGTTCCGGAAGCAGCTCCGACTGCCGTTTCGCGTCGCCGCGCAGCGGATCGAAGCCGACTTCGCCCAATGCCGCGCACGCTGCCAGTCGGGCGGCGAAATCCGCCGGCAGCCCAGGATGATCCGCGCCGATCTTCCACGGATGCACTTCCAGCGACACGAGTTTTCCCGGCAGCGGATGCTCCGCCGAAACGAGCGCCCTGTCTGCCGCTTCCGGGTCGTGCGTGTGAAAGTTTGATGCCACTTTTGAGGTTCAAGGGTTATCGGTTCAAGGGTTCAAAGGTCGCGAACCGGCGCAAACGGTAAAAGTTTCGCATGTCCCATGCCTCGTCTGTCGCGTTTTTCTTACCGAGTCCAAGTCCAGTCCATGCCGACTAATCCATCTTGAACAAGATCTCGCCCGAATCTATTGCCGTATTTACCACACTTTCTATTCCACCAGCGGCAAGTTGGATGAGGTGCTCCTGCAATGGGGATTTCCAAACGCTCCTTCTCACTACAACTATCAAATGCAAGTCGTGAAAGGAAAATTATTCCGTCGGGCTGATAATGTTCAAACATATACATAAAATACGAATTTGCAATGATATTGTCTTCTGGAGTACACAAGTCCTTGAATGATTTTCCCTCATCTGCAGGGCGAAGGTAGAAATTATAAAATACCGTGTACTGGAAGATTTCGCGGTAATCTTTAAAACAGGGACCGAAGTGATTTATCTGACGGTAACCGTATTTCCATATTCCATGTGCATGGTTTGGAAAATCTTCGGGAAGTTCATCAGTGATTATATCGCATGTACTTATCCAAACACGTTCTTCTTGGGTTAGCCGACTGTGATCAGATGCATACCATGCGCGACAATCCTTATGAATGGAACTGCTCTCTGGGAGATAATGGCTTTCACCGATTACAAGCAATGAGCACTTGTGTTTCTGTGCCCTTGCATATTCACCACCGATGTATGGTTTCATTTCCGGATAACGCGATCGAAAGTCGTTAATATCAAACTGCATTTTGTAAGATCTCCTCCTATGTTGTTGTTTTGAAACTTGTGATACCAGTGACAATTATCTCACATTACACCCCGCCGGTCGCGATCGGTCACGTATATCCCAATAGTCGCAATTGTCCTACCGGTCCCGCCGCGCTTATTCCCGCGGCGGCGACCTTGCAGGCGCGTCAGCGTATTACGCTTCTTCCGCGGGACATACGTTCATTCGTCCGCGAACACCCGTCCGCGTCCCTTGAACCTTTGAACCCTTGAACCTAAAGTTTTTTTCCGGTCATGCCGAGTTCGGGGCGGAAGACCCGCTGGATGTGTGCGATGCCCAGCGCCAGCGCGTCGGTGCTGTCGAGCGGGATGTTTTCGACCGCCAGCCCCAGTTCCACGGAGAGCATCATCGCCACGCGCTCCTTGGTGGCGCCGCCCGCGCCCATCACCGCGCGTTTGCCGACCGAGGGATTGTAGGAGTACGCGGGGACATTCGCCGCCGCCAGTGCCGCGAGGATAGCTCCGCGCGCCATGCCGAGGATGATCGCCGTCCTGCTGTTGCGCCCCACGAAGGGCTCCTCCAACACCGCGCAGTCGGGCGAAAACGCGCCGACGAGCTCCGAGATGCCGCCGTAGAGCCGCCTGAGACACTCGGTGTGCGGCAGGGTCTTGCCGTTGGTGATCACCCCGCAGTCGAGCACCTTCAGCTGCGACACCGAGTCGGCGCGCAACACGCCGTACCCGGTGGTGCGGATCGCGGGGTCGAGACCGAGGACGATCATTTGCCGAGCGCCGTTTCCAAAGCCGCCGCGATCTTGAACAGCCGCGCTTCGCCGAGTTCCGGCGCCATCAGCTGGACGCCGACCGGCATGCTGCTTTCGCCGGTTCCGGCGGGCAGCGAAAGTCCGCAGCACCCCGAAAGGTTCAGCGCGATGGTGTAGATGTCCGAAAGGTACATCTGCAGCGGATCGCTCTTTTCCCCGAAGTGGAACGCCACCGTCGGCGTCACGGGCGCGCACATCACGTCGCACGACTTGAACGCCTCGGTGAAGTCCTTGCGGATCAGCGTGCGCACCTTCTGCGCCCGCAGATAGTAGGCGTCGTAGTAGCCGCTCGACAGCACGTAGGTGCCGAGCAGGATGCGCCGCTTGACCTCGCTGCCGAAGCCCGCGCCGCGGCTCTTGAAGTAACCGTCGATCAGGTCGGCGCCGTCCTTGCGGTCGCCGTAGCGGATGCCGTCGAAGCGCGCCAGATTGGCGCTCGCCTCGGCGGTCGCCACGATGTAGTAGACCGCCACCGCGTACTTGGTGTGCGGCAGCGAGACCTCGACCGGAGTCGCCCCCAGCGCCTTCAATTGTTCGATCGCGCGGTCCAATACTTTGCGCACGTCGGTGGAACACCCGGAAGCGAAGTACTCCCGGGGCAGACCGACGCGGACCCCCTTGAGGTCGGGAGCCGCCGCGCCGTCGAGCGCCGCGCGCACATAATCGTCGCACGCGTCGGGCAGACAGGTGCAGTCCATCTTGTCCGCGCCCGCGGTCGCCGCGAGCAGCGCCGCCGCGTCGCCGACCGTATTCGCGAGCGGTCCGATCTGATCCAGACTCGACGCGAACGCGACCAATCCGTAACGCGACACCCGCCCATAGGTCGGCTTCATTCCGACCACGCCGCAGAACGCCGCCGGCTGACGGATCGAACCGCCGGTATCCGAACCCAGCGCCGCCGGGACCAGTCCCGCCGCCACCGCCGCCGCGGAGCCGCCGCTCGAACCGCCGGGAACGCGCGTCGTATCGTGCGGGTTCGCAGTCTTCTGGAACGCGCTGTTCTCGCAGCTCGACCCCATCGCGAACTCGTCCATGTTCAATCTGCCGAAGGGGATGAAACCGCGTTTGCGCAGATTCAGGATCGCCGTCGCGTCGTAGGGCGAAACCACGGGCGCGAGCAGTTTGGAGGCGCACGAAAGACGCTCGCCCTTGACCGCGATGTTGTCTTTGATCCCGATCGGAATGCCGTCCCACTCGCTCTTTTCCTCGCCTTTGGCGCGGCGGGCGTCGGACTCCGCCGCCTCGCGGAGCGCGTTTTCCGGCGTGACGCCGAGGAACGCCCTGACTTCGCCGTCGCGGGTCTTCACCGCGTCCAGCGCCGAGCGGACGATCTCCTCCGACGAAAACTCGCGGGATTTCAACCCGGAGGCGAGTTCCGCGAGCGTCCGGCTGCAAAGCATCTTTTCCATACCGTCAGTTGCTCCCCTCTCCCGGAAGCACCTGCGGCACCCGGATCAATTCGCCGTCGACCGTGGCAGGCGCGTTGGCGAGCATCGTTTCGCGGGGGAGCGATCCGCCCGCGCCGTCCTCTCGCCACACGTTGAAGAGCCGCGCCGCGTGCGCGGTCGGCTCGACGCCCGTCACATCGACCTCCTTGAGTTCGTCGATATAGTGTACGATGCTCTCCAGTTCGCGTTGGAGCTGTTCCGCCTGTCCGGCGGGCAGTTCCAGCCGCGCGAGTTGCGCCACATATCCGATATCGATCTTATCTCCGGCCATCGGCGGAAAACTCCCGTGTTGAAAGTACGGGGACGCGCCTTACAGCGTGCCCTTCTTTTCGAGCTTGAGGGTCATGGTCGTGAGGTCGCAGACCGAGGAAGGTCCGAAGTACTGGATCGGACCCGGATAGACGTACGCCGTCTCGACCGCCCACTCGGCGCGATGAGCCGCGAAGTACTTGAACGGCGCGCCGTCCAGTTCGACCAGCGCCTTGCGGATCACCGGCTTGTCGGCGCCGTGACGGCGTTCCATGTTCATCATCATGGTGATCGGGATGCCGCCGCAGATCCACTCGTCGGCGGACTTGGTGTTGTTACGGACGCTTGCCATGTAGCCGGTCTTGCCCGCGCCGATCAGCGCCGCGGCGCTGTAGCCCAAGCTGTAGCAGTAGTCCGCGTCGAAGTTCGACGGCGCGGCGCAGCGGCCCTCGTAACCGAAGAAGTGGGTCTGGGTGCCGAACTTGTCCGAGTACTTGCCCTCAGCCTTGAGTTCCTTGAGCTTGGCGCGGACCATCTCGGCGAGCATCTTTTCGGTCTCGATCAGCGACACCTGAACGTTGCCGTGCGGGTCGCGGTCGTTGCAGAGCTGCTTTTGGATGCCCTCCGGAAGCGACTTGAAGACCGCCGCGCTCGAAGCGCTCAGCTTGCCCGCCGCGAACGCCGCCTTGCCCGCCGCGTCGAGCGCGTC
>CACZPY010000306.1 GCA_902783135.1 uncultured bacterium | reverse complement strand
ACTTCGCCCGGAGCTCCTGATACTTCTCGATCTGGTCGGCTTCGCTGTCGCAGATCACGATCACGCCCCACTGCTGCCGGTAGCCGTTCTTGGCGAGGTCGGCGGCGGTGACGGGACTTGACTTTTCCATGATGTTTACACTTTCGACTTTGGATTAAACTCATACAAAAAGCCCGGATGCAAACTTCGACCGGAAGAGTTATATTATCTGCTGTCTCGCTGGGCAGTAAAACTCTTCTCGCTCTGGATGGTGTTGCATCCGGGCTTGGGGGGCGGCGCGGTCGGGATTGCCGTCCCGACCGCGTCACTGCTCTTTTGAATCCCCAAAAAATGCGGCGTTTCGCCGTTTGAGGCTCACGCCCTCGCTTACGCTCGGGCTTTGCCGCATTTTCCGGGGGACCCCGCGCTTCGTACACTCCAATGCTCGCCGCTGTCGCGGCTCCGCGTTTCGGTACTGCGCGTGAGGTACTATTATTAGATTTTCAGGTCATGGAATCAAGGTCTCCGGCGCCGACCTCCGGCTCAAAACGGCACCTCGACGGCGAGGCGGCTCTGTTCGTAGGCGAGACGCTGTTTCAGCGCCTCGATCAGTTTGTGGAACTCTTGGGGTTCGAAGTGCTCGAAGCTCAAGTTTCCGCCGATCTTTTTTACGAGGCCGAAACGCTCGGCGAACCCGGCGAGGTATGCGGCGTTGCGCTTGGCCTCCGGCAGATACCCTTTGAGCTCGTACCACAATCCCCAGACCTTGCGCTCCTCGGGCGATTTGGGGCGCTCCTTTTCGGCGGCGCGGCGCTGATCACGGATCGTGTACAGCGCGCGCATCACGGCGCGGTCACCGTCCTCGCTGAGAAACTTGGCGCTCTCGACGCCGGCTTCGCGGCGGAGCACGTCGCGGTACTCGACCTCCGAAAGAGAAAGCTCCTTTTTCAATATATGTATGGCGGCGAGGCTCATTTGCGCGATTCTCCGTCGCGGATCACGATCCGCAGACCGACGCCGATCTTCTTGGCGAACTCGGGATCCTCGGCGCATAGTTCCGCGATCCGCTCCCGGGTGTGGATCCGCGCCGCCGACTTGTGGAGCCGCCGGGAGATGTTCTGAAGCTCGGCGTTGACCAGCCGGGCGGTCGTGCGATCGAAGCGGCACGGCTGGCTCTTGGCCTTGGCCAGAAATTCCGCCGCGACGATATAGGCATGGACTTTGGGTGAAAACTCGCTCATGATCTATTCCTCCGGCCAGACGCCGCCGGACTTCCGCCATTCGACCGCCGCCTTGAGGTCGCCGACCGCGAGCTGACGATTCTGCTGTATGGCGAAGTCTTTGGCGCGGCGCAGATCCTCGTAGAGCGTCCGCAGCTTGCCGTCGCGCGCCTGCGTGGTGGTGTAGGCGTATTCGATGAGCGCGCGCGACGGCTCCTTGGTGAATGCCTTGACCGCCGCTTCGACTTCGCCGCGGAAGATCCTATTCGGGATCGGCACTCCGTATTTGATCCGCCCGCGGAACTGCTCGAAATAATCCGCCATCGGTCCGTTATTGATCTCTTTCAAGTACACGTCGGTGAAGATCATGGCGATCGCGCAGCCGCACTTGTCGTGAAGGTCGCGCAACAGCTCCAGCGCGTCCGCACGGCCGGAGCGCGGCAGCAGGAAACCCGCCTCGTCGATGATTATCACGTTGCGCGCGGTGAAGGCCGAAAAGAGCCGCCGCTCGAGAATGTCTTTCTTGACGCCCGCGCTGCCGATGCCGCTCTTCTGGGCGAGCTCGGTGGCGAGCTGGCGGCGGCTGCAGCCGCAGGGGACGCGGATGAAGCGCGTCCGCCCGTGGTTGTTCATACGCGCCCAATATTGCGCGGTGTAACTCTTCCCCCGCCCGGTGGGACCGGTGATGGTGACCATCGCGGACCAGTCTCTTGCGTAGTCGAGCGCGGCGATGATACGTTCCGTCACGACCGTTTTGACGAGCGGCATTTTCTCGTCTGCGCGCTGCCGGAGCTCGCGGATCGCGTTGCAGAACGCCCCCATCTCGCCGTCGTAACTGCCGGTGAAGACGCCGTAAACGAACGGCCACTCGTAGCCGAGCGCGCGTTCGAGTTCGAGTTTGGAGTTGCCGAGTACGTCGAAGGTGTAGCCCCAGAGCCATTCCAGAAGTTCCTGTTCCTCGTCGGTGTAGCGCCGGATCCCGGCGCGGAAGATGTGGAGCCCGATGTTGATGACGTCGCGGCTCATGCCGGCTTCGGCGGCGGGGTTGTCGATGCCGTGGGCGGCGTGCTTTTCGTCGCCGTTGTTCTGTTGGTGGGTGCGGGTGTTGGACATTTGTTTTTCTCCTTGTTTTTTCGGACATGTCTGACCTGTCCGACTGGTCTAACTTTTTTACTCTTCTTCGAACTCCGGACGCCGCGTCCGCATGAAGTTGTCGAACGCCGCCGCCGTCTCGGGCGCGGTCTCGGGAGTGTTACATGTTACACTCTGCGCCGGGGGCGGCGGAGGCGGCGCGGCGGGCTCCGTAAACTCCACGCCGGCGACGCCGATCCGCCGGTAATTATGGCTCGCGCCCTTCACGCTGCCGACGTCGCCGCGGTACTCCAACCGGGCGGAATTGTCGCCGAGGAACAGTTCCAACGGGCTCGCCAGATGACCGCCGCCCGAAAGTTCGCCCAACAGCGTCCGCGCCTCCTTGAGCTGCCGCCGCTGCCGGGCCAACTGGTCCGCGATCGCGATCCGTGCCGCCTCATCGTCGAGGGCGAGCGCCTTGATCCGGGCGCGCGTCCGCGCCTCGCCGATCAGCGCGCCGTCGGGCGTGAAACAATAGATGTGCGAGGAGTCCAGGCGGTCGGTCTTGATCAGCACCTCCGATCCGAAGCGGAGGTCGTCGCAGTAGTAGAGTTCGTTCGCGAAACTGACCGCCGGGCCGCGGCCGACCTTGCGCAGCGCCACCGGCTGCAAGAGCGCGAAACGCAGTTCTTCCGGCGCGATCGGCGACGATACGAGCCGCTTCGCCCACAACTCGGCGGGGGTCTTGCCGGCGTGGAGTTCGCCGCGCTTGGGCGTGTGGTGCCAGTCGTCGAGCCACCTGGCGAAGATCTCGCAGAATTGTTCCAGGCTCGGCAGCTCCTCCGGGTGCTTGTCGAAGTAGGCGGCGCCCATCGTGCGCTCGGTGGGCTTGCTGCCGAGATAGTCCGGAAACGCCTTATCGAACTGCTGCATCATATCCCGAAACGCGCGTTCGATGGT
>CACZPY010000305.1 GCA_902783135.1 uncultured bacterium | reverse complement strand
TCAGCGCCTTGAATTCGGCGAGGTTTTCTTCCGAAGTGTCGCCCTCGAGCAGCGCGTCCCACGTTCTGCTGACGGCGCTGATGATGTACGGATCGAAGCACCGGTAGTCCCGGAATGCCGGCAGCGTCCGCTGCCGGTAACCGTCGTCGCTGACGGCGGCAAAAACGATATAGTGGGACCAGAACATGAACCACACATGACGCGACGGTCGGGAATTGGCGGGATAGTAGAACTGATGGATCTCTCCGGCGTTGACCAGTATCAGCGTCCCGGCGCCGCCCCGGTAAATCCGTTCGCCGATCAGCATTTCGCATTCGCCTTCGAGCACGAGCAGAATTTCGCGCATATCGCGGTGCGAATGCGTCAAACGCGGCTCTATGTCCTTGACGGTGGCATCGCGCACGGAACATCCTTGTTCGACATAACCCGGGGCGACGATCCGGTATTCCAATGGCCTCAGCAGATCGCGTTTGAACTCTTGCCAGACGCTGCGCACGGCAGTCTTCTTTTCGGCCCAAAAAGCAGGGGATATTTTCAAATTCTCCGCATTGGTGCTGACGTTTTTCCGATCTTCGCGCATCGCCGGTTTTTCAATTATTGGAAAGATTAATCTGTCTATTCATCAAAACAATGATACTATATATCAATTCGCTTGAATTGCACTCCAACATATTCACAAGTATAATATACCCCATGAGCGGAAAAGAGCAAGCGCTGTGTGAACAGGAAAATGATGACTGAACATGGTTGCGGGAAGCGGATTGTCTTATGAACAACAGTGATTTTTCGATCTTCGCACATTGCGTTGTGCCCATTATTGGCAAAAAATCGTATGATTTATCAAAATAATATCACTATATATCAATTTGCTTGAATTGCGTGCCGATACGCTCACGGATATAATATACCGGTCAGGAAAAACCGAAGCAAGTCCGCTGGCGGACAAACGTAAACTGAACGCGAAAATCAATCGGCCGATCAAAGATCGGCAGCACAATAAAAGGGAGCCGGAATATGTCGAACAGAGCCAATGCAATGTCAACCCCCGAAACAGCGGGACACTTCACGTTGATCGAACTGCTGGTGGTCATCGCCATCATCGCGATATTGGCGGCGATGCTGCTTCCCGCTTTGCAGCAGGCGCGTACCCGGGCGCAGACGACGAGTTGCCTGAACAACCTGAAACAGATGTCCACCACCGCGCGGATGTACCTCGACGACAACCGTGAGCATTGGCCGAACAACAATCTGGGCGGAAACATGCCCCGCGGTTCTTACGTCTACGCCCTTGCCAAGGGAAAGTACATACCGATCACTCCGGATAATGACGGGTTGATACAGGTCTCCGATTCGGACCGGATACCGTTTTTGCGCTGCCCGGTGACGCCGGTCAAAAGCAACATCACGTACTGCTTTCAGGTCTACGGTTCGTTTTACCACAACGGCAGCAATACCGAGGGGATCAATCTGAACGCACCTTCGCTGAAGACCGGCTACAGTTACGATTTCATGCGCACCCGAAACCGCAACGTGCAGCCGAGCCAGATCGCTCTTTTCATCGACTCCGGCAACTTGAGGGACGGCATCCAGTGTCACAACGTTCCCAACAGAGACGCCACATCCGCCAAGTCCTACGGAATGCCGTTTGCGATACACGGCGGACGCATGAACATCGCCTCGGTCTCCGGACATGTAGTTTCCGTGTCCTCCGACGATTACCGGGACTGGTTCTTGGTTGAGGTCTTCGCGCGAACCACACCGTACGCGGTGGCGGCGCACGACTACGCGGTCCCCGGTGGTCCTGCCGGCGTGGAACATGCCGGCACGGTGGATTTCTGATCCGCCATGTGAAATGAAACGGAGGGGGGTACTTATGAAACTGCGCGGTCTGCTGTTCCTCGTAATGTTTATACCGCTGTTGCCGCTGCGCGCCGAATTGGTGCTGGCGGAGGGCGGAAAAACCGTCTATACCATCGTACTCAAAGCAGATCCGACGGAGACGGAAAAACTGGCGGCGGCGGATCTCGTCAAGTATTTGGGCATGATCTCCGGCGCGGAGTTCAGGACCGGCGCGGAGGGCGGATCCAGCATTTACGTCGGCGTCGCGGCACCCTGCGACACCAAGCCGTTACGGCGGCGCGAGACGCGGATCAGGAGCGTCGGCAAGAACATCTACATCTGGGGCGAGGGACCGCACGGCAACGCGGACGCGGTCTACGACTTCCTCGAAGATCTGCTCGGCTGTCGTTGGTACACGACGCGCGGCGACGAGTACGTGCCGAAAAAAACGCGCATCGCCTTCGACAAGCTGGATCATTCGCGCGTGCCGTCGTTCGTCGGCGTGAACTTCTGGGGCGGCGATCCGGGAGCTTACCGCGCGTGCCGCGACTTTTACCGGAGATCACGGATGGACTGGGGCTTCAACGGCGAGTATGCTCCGCTCGGTCCCAACTATTTTCATTCTCCGTCGCAGATGCTGCCGCCGGGAGTGGACGCTAAGGGTATCGGTCCCACCAACCTCCACCCCGCGTACAAATATTTCAAGGACAAAAAATATTTCGTCACCAACCCGGAATTCTTCACGATGACGGCGGAGGGCAAGCGCACCGTCCACCAGTTGTGTTACTCGAACCCGGAACTCCGCAGGGAACTCATCAAAAATTACGAACTCGTCATCGAAAAGGAGTACAAGGGCGGCGAGGCGGTGGTCGTCTGCGACCTAAACGACAACAACGGGGTGCCGTGGAACAGCATCAAGGTCACTTGCGCGTGTCCGGGATGCCTCAAACTCGTCGAAAAGCACAAGGATGGCGCGGGACCGTACTACGACTTCCTGATTTACATGTCGGAGCACTTCAAAAAGAAGTACCCGCTGATCAAGATCAAGGGACTCGCCTATATGCTGAGCGAGTTCCCGGTTTTGGGAGTGGAACGCTTCCCGGACAACATCATCATCGACCGGTCGCCGCTGTGGAAGAATTTCCTGAAACCGATGAGGCACCCATCCAATGCGATGATGCTGATGCAGATGAAGGCATGGGCGAGAAAATGCGGCGAGTTCCAGTTCCAGATGTACCCGACGATCTACCCGCGCTACTACTTCGGCAGCTGGCCTCTCGTCGCGAACGTGCGGCAACTCGCAGAAAATCTGCGCGTCGCCAAGCGCATCGGGGTGGCGCGGATCGCGGGCGAGTGCGGCTTTTTTCCGTTTCATCAGATCGGTTTCAACGATCTTCGGTTCTTCGTGCTGGCGCAGTTGACGCGCGACGCGACCCGCGACGAAAGGAAACTTGCCGAGGAGTTCTTCACCCGGCTCTACGGCAAAGCGGCGCCGCTGATGATAAAGTACTACAACGAGATCGAAAAGTGCGAGGCGGAGGAGTCGAACTTCATGCGCTGGTGTCCCGATCCGCGCGCGACGCTTTCGTACCTGACCCCCGAAAACCTGATCCGCTGGGAGGCGATGTTCGACGAGATGGAGAGTTTGAGTGCCGACGAGCCGCGCGCGTTGTTGAAAGTGCGTACCGCGCGGATGAATCTCGACGAGTCGTTGCTGCTTGTGAGTTACAGGTTTCCGGCTGACAAGAAGCCCGACCTCCGCATTGTCCGCGAACGTTGGGAACGCGCCCACGGTGCGGATATGGACGACCTCTTCCGCGATCCCCGCGAGCAGGGCGGCGGCATGTGGCGGCGGATCAACGTCGCGCGCTACAGGGGCATGGCGATGGAGTTGTACACCCGTTTGGCACGCGGACCGAAACCGCTGCCGCGGGAGTTCGTCAAAAAGCACGCGGGGAAATCGATCCATCAGCTGATGCCCGCGTTATTCGCCAACCAGAGCTTCGCCCACGATCCCGCCAACAACGCATGGCGCTACGATCCCGCGGGGGCATTCGGGATCTCGTTCAAACGCCTCGTCCCGCTCGGGGAGAAGCCGCTCAACGCGACCGCGCTGCAAGTGCATCGCCACGACTCCATCACTTTGGAAAACGGCTGGGACGGCATCTACGTGGAACCATTCGACCGCCAGTGGATAAACCCCGACATCTTCCGCAAGAGCAAGCCGGGATACCACCTCTATTACCTCGGAAAGACGATGCTGTGGCCGGACTGCATGATGACGGTCTACCGCTTCGTGCCTGGGGTGTACGCGCCCGCCGGGTATCTGTACGACCCCGCGCACCCGCGCAAACTGTACGACGTGTACGTTTCACTGCGCCTCGATGCGCCGGACAACCTTTCCTGCGATCAAGTCGTACTCGTCGAGAGCGAAGAGGATTGCAAACAAATGCAGGAATTCGGAATTTAGAACAGCAAATCAACCTAACATAAGGGAATGTCGCCATGAGTTATCAAGATCTTATCATCATTGGAGACGGGGTCACGAGCAGTGATCTCGTCATGGGGCCGGAGGCATCCGGCGGCAGCGCGCTGACCGTACAAGTGGAAAACGGCGGCACGCTTGACGGCGTCAATCAGGTGCTGACCGGCGGAGCATTGATCGTCTCCAACGGAGGAGTGGCGAACGGCGTTTATATGAACACCGCCGAAGGCAACGCGAACAACTCCGGGATATTGCTCGACGGCGGTACTCTGGAAGGGGGCAGCGCCTGCGGAAGCGGTACCTACGGCGCGTTGGGCGTGGTGCGTTCGGGCGGCGTGCTCAGCAACTTCACCTTGACCACCCAAGACGCCACCGGCAACAACTGGACCTGGTTCTGGGTAGGCAGGACCACTGGTGACGGAGCCGGTACCGCAAAGCATGTGACAGTGGAAAAACGGGCGCGGTTTCAAGTCCAACTGACCGGCAAAGCGTACAACACCACGGTTCAATCCGGCGGTGTCATGTACCTCTTCAACACCGCGACCGCCGAGGATACGGTGGTTTCGGGGGCGTACCTCGGGAACAAGGCTACGCTCCACGTCGGAGGAAGCAACGAACTTACGCGCGTTCGCGTCGGTTCGGACGGCGTACTCAACATGACTTACGGCGCAAGCGTCACCGATCTCGTCACCGAAGCCGGTGCAACGGTCGATTTGAGCAGTAACGGCAATACCAGCGGGGCGATGCTGCGCGGCGGCAACACCGCCATAACCGAGGGAACGCTTAGATACAACGGCACATTGCTCAACGGCGCGGCGACGGCGGGAGTTCTCTCCGGCGTGAGCGGTGCGGCGGCGTGGCGCTTCAGCATCGGCGAAGGATTGACGGTCGAAAACGCGAAACTCACGAGCGGCACCCGGCTCTACGCCCATGAAACCGCCGTCGTCTCCAGTTCGGTGATCCTCACGAGCGGCAACATCAGTCTGATCGACAACGCGGTCGGCAGGAACGTCACCGTCGGTGGCGAGGGAGAAACCGCCGCCAACTACAATGTCTTCGGCAATGGCTCGGCGTATGAGACCGTCGTCTCCAACGGCGGATTCCTCCGGGTCCGCGATGAAGGATCGGTCGCTTCCGGGGCGACCGTCTACGTCGGCGGCAGCGCGGTCGCTTACAACGGCCTCATGAACGAAGTCCACGTGGAAGACGGCGGGCATCTGCACGTCTCCGCCGGAGCGACGGCGACCAACGTCTGGCTCAACGCCGTGACCGCGACCGATGCGACGAACTTCAATCTGCTGATCGCGGGCGGCACGGTCGAAGGCGGCAGCGCCTGCGGCAGCAGCGGCAAATGGGCCATGACCGGCGTGGTGTGTTCGGGCGGCGTGCTCAGCAATTTCACTCTGACCACCAGACAATACTCCACCGCCTTGCCGACCTGGTTCTGGATCGGCAAGACGAACGGCGACGGCGGCGGTCTCGCCAAGGACATCACGGTTGAACGCGGCGCCAGACTTCAGGTGCAGAAAGACGGCGTTGCCTCCGGCATGAATTTGAACAACTGCGAACTCATAATCATAAACGGCGGCAAGGCGATTTCCGTGACCGCCGTCAACGGTACGATTATAACGCTCAACAACGGCGCGTTCCTCAAGGATGCCGATCTGACCAACTGCAAGATCACGGTCAACGCCGGGGCGACGGCGCGCGATATAACGATCACGACACCCCAAGCCGCCCCCGTCATCTCGGCGGGCGCGAACGTCGACGGACTGGAGATCGTCAGCGGTACGTTGACGGTCGATGCCGGCGTCACCGTGAAAAATCTCACGATGAAGACGCAGGCGACTGGCACCAACTCGCTCATCGTCAACGGGACGGTGATCGGCGGTTCCGGCATCGGACTCGGCGGCGTTACCAATGCATTCCGCTTTGCAGTGAGTTCGGGCGGCGTACTGAGCAACTTCACTTTGGCGGACGGGACTGCCGCCTATCAGGCGCGCGGCTGGGTATACACCGGCGGTACAGCCCGCAACATCACGATCGAAAGCAACGGCTATATTCAGGTTCAGGATGCAGATGCCGTCGCTTCCGGTGCGGTCATCATGTCCGGAGGTACCGCGGTCGCGTGGAGAGGCGGGATCATGTACGATACGGTGGTCGGCGGCGAACTGCAGCTCGATGCCAACGGCGGCGCGTACGGAGGCGAGATCCGCTCCGGCGGCAGTGTTCTTGTGACGAAATCCGGCGGCTGCGTCTCGAGTTTCGATATCCTCTCCGGCGGCTTCATGAAGTTCGGCAACGACTACGCCAGCGGCGGGAACATCGTGGTCCATTCGGGCGGTGTGGTCTCCACCTATACCTGCGGGACCATCACCGATATGACGATTTCGGCCGGCGGGCGGTGGGTCTGCGACT
>CACZPY010000304.1 GCA_902783135.1 uncultured bacterium | reverse complement strand
CGCTGCCGCGACAGTCCGCGGGGCAGTTCCGCTTTTTCCAACTCCGTCTGCATCAACAGTATCCGTTCGGCGGAGAGATTCATTTTCGCCATCATGTTCTGCGGGGCGAACAACTTTTCCACCACCGCCCGGATGGCGGTGCGTCCTTCCGGGGTCTCCGGCCACAATCCGCCGGGTTGACGACCGCAGGAGCGCTCCACGAATGCCGTGGCGATCGTGGCGATGGCGAGCGATATGCTGTTGCGGTAACGACCTTCCTCCACCCGACAATTCCGCTCGAACAAAAGTTTCATCATGTACCCGATCGTATCGGACTCCCACAGGGAGTTGATCTCCGGCAGCAGATATTGCAGCAGACCGTAGTCGTGAAAGACCTGAAAATGCCGGTCGCCGTAACATGACTGCAAAATCTTTTCCAACTCCAGCGCCAAGCGCGACGGTGCGGCGTGGCAGATCAGCGGCATCGCGGCGAACAGCGCGTTTTCCGTGGCGTTTTCGAGCGTGAAGTCGTATTGAGCCACCAGCTTGAGTGCGCGCAGCATCCGCACCGGATCCTCCTCGAAACGCAACTTCGGCGCGCCGATGGCGCGCACGACCCGTTTCTCGATATCCGATACGCCCTGACCGGTATAGTCGAGGATTTCGCCTTCGAGCGGGTCGTAAAAAAGCGCGTTGACGGTGAAATCGCGCCGCCACGCATCTTCTTGGGCGGTCCCGAAAGAATTGTCCGATACGATCATATGTTCGGGCAGCGATTCGGGGTGGCGGATATTGCGTTCGTCGATGCCGGCATTCTCCGGCGCCTTGCGGAAGGTGCTGACTTCGAAAAGTTCGCGTCCCATGTAAACGTGCGCCAGACGGAAACGCTTTCCGATGATCCGCACCGACCGGCGGCCGAAAACCTTACGCACCTCTTCGGGCGAAGCGGCAGTGGAAATATCGAAGTCCTTGGGGGTGCGCCCCAACAGCAGATCGCGCACCGCGCCGCCGACGATGTAGGACTCGAATCCCGCGTCCCGCAGCGCGGCGATGACGGCAACCGCGTTGCGGTCGACTTCCAACTTGCGCTTCATGATCCGGGGAACTCCTTAAAGCTGACGCTGGATCACCGTGTCGACGCACTCCAGTTCCGGATCCCGGAACGGATAGTCGGCGTTATAGTGCAGTCCGCGGCTTTCCTTGCGCCGCATGGCGGAGTCGATGATCAGTTCCGCCACCGTGGCGATGTTGCGCAGCTCCACCAGTTCGGCAGTGACGAGGAAATCCCAGTAGTATTTTTCGATCTCCTTGCGGATCAGCTTGATGCGGTTTTTCGCCCGTTCCAGACGTTTGTCGGTGCGGTAGATGCCGACGTAGTCCCACATGAAGCGGCGGATCTCATCCCAGTTATGGGTTATCACCACCTGTTCGTCGGAGTCGGTGGCGTTGCCGCTCACCCAGTGGAGATTTTCCGCCTGCTCCGGCAGATTGCCGTTGAGCGCCGCGAAATCGGCGCAGATGGCGTCCGCGGCACACTTGGACATCACCAGCGCTTCGAGCAGACTGTTGCTCGCCAGACGATTCGCGCCGTGCAATCCGGTACAGGCGGATTCCCCGACGGCATAAAGTCCGCGGATACTTGACTCGCCGTTCAATCCCGTGGCGATGCCGCCGCAGACGAAATGTGCCGCCGGCACCACGGGGATCAGATCGTGAGCCATGTTTATCCCCGCCTCCAAACACCGCTTGAAGATGTTGGGGAAGCGGAGCCGCAGTTTTTCTTCGCTGTGATGACGGATGTCCAAATAGACGCATTCCTCGCCGGTGCGCTTCATTTCGGAGTCGATGGCGCGGGCGACCACGTCGCGCGGGGCGAGGCTTTTCATCGGATGGTACTTGTGCATGAACTCCACCGGTTCTCCGCCGCGGACGTCCCGGCACTTCAGAACCGCACCCTCGCCGCGCAGCGCTTCGCTGATGAGGAAGGAGCGTACCGTCGGATGGTAAAGGATCGTCGGATGGAACTGGATGAACTCCATGTTGGCGATCTTCGCCCCCGCCCGATAGGCCATCGCCACTCCGGAACCGCAGGCGACATCGGGGTTGCTGGTGTACAGATAAACTTTTCCGGCGCCGCCGCAGGCGATGACCGTCGAGGGAGCGACAAAGGTGAGAACCTCGCCGCTTCTGATATTCAGCACATAAGCGCCGACGCAGCTCCGCCGGCTGCCGGTTCCGTGCATCACCAGATCGATCGCGATATGGTAGTCGAACAACTGAATGTTCTTCTGCTTGCCGATCTGCTCGACCATCACCCGTTCGAGTTCGGCTCCGGTGATGTCGCCCGAGTGCAGTATCCGGCGTTTGTGGTGTCCGCCTTCGCGGGCGAGGTCGTAATTTTCCCGGTCGTCGGTGAACCCGAGTTCGCCGCGGGTGGTGAACTTGACGCCCAGTTCGATGAGTTCGCGGATCGCCTCCGGTCCGCGTTCGACGATATGCCGCACCGCCTTTTCGTCGCAGAGCCCGGCTCCGGCGTACAAGGTATCCTGAACATGCTCGTCGAAGGAGTCCAGCGCATCCATTACGCACGCCACCCCACCTTGGGCGAGTTTCGAGTTGCAGTCATCGATTTCGCGTTTGGTGATGATCGCCACGGTGCGCCCGGAACGGGCAAGATGCAACGCGCTGGACAATCCCGCAAGACCGCTGCCGATGACGATGTGATCGAAGCGAATAAGTTTGGATCGATTGTTGTTTTTCATGATTTTTTCACGTTTTTCCGGATTTGGCGGCAGTATGCGTTTGATACTGCGCCGAACAAGCGGTAAATTACATCAAATTTACGTAAAATTCAATCATTTTTCGGATAAAGTATGCTGTTTTATCGTCCGGATGCCGCGCAAAATGGCGAAACTCCGCCCAACGAGGCAAAACTGTTGAATGCATGGCCGCGCAGAATGGCGCTTCTGGGATGCGGCGCTGGCGGCTTGCTGTATGCCGCAGCGCTGCCGCCTTTGAACCTCGGCGTTTGCGCGTTTTTCGCCCTGCTGCCGGTGATGATATATGTTTCGATGGAAAGCCGCTGGTACCGGTGCGCGTTCGCCGGCTGGCTGTGGGGATGGTGCTGGGCGATCTGCTCCTACCGTTTTCTGCGCGAGATCGAATGGTTCATCCCATGGCTGATGGCTCCGGTCATAGCGCTGTTCCCGATGGTGTGGGCGATACTGCTGGGGAGGATCTCGCGGCGCATACTCATCCCGCCGCTGATCGTCGCCTGCGGCATGGACGAGCGGCAGAAGTACCTCGAAGCCGGTCCGCGAGTGTTCCGCATGGTGATGATGGGCATGACCGCGGCGGCGTTGTATGTTGCCGTCGAATACACCCGGTCGCGGCTTTTCGTGTGGAACGATCTGGCGGTGACCCAGTACCGGAATGTCGTTCTGCTTCAAATCGCCGCGCTGACGGGCAGTTATGGGATCGGATTCGGTGTCGCGCTCGTCAACGGCATCTGGTGGATGCTCTGTTTCCGGCGCGGTTGGCGGGCGGCGCTGTGGCTGACGGGGATCACGGCGGTCTGGTTCTTCGTCGGCTGGGCCTATACCGCGTACCGCACTCCCGGGGAGGGGAGTCCGGCGCACTGGAAGGTGCTCGCTATCCAGGGAGATCTTTCGCAGCGGAGGCACGCGACACTGACGCAGGTCGACGAAGCGCTGACGATCTACGAAAAACTCTCGCATCAGGCGCTGGAACGGCACCCCGATGCGGATATACTGATCTGGCCGGAAAGCGCGATCCCGATCCTCTTCGCCAGCAACTTCACCCAGCACGACATCCCGCTGCCGCCGGGGGCGACGATGAACGCCCGCTATCAGGGTATCGTCCGCAACCTGTGTCTTCACCACCGCAAGAAAATGCTGTTGGGAGCATTGGATATCGAGGAAGCGTCGTTGCGGCGGATGAAGACCAACGATCCACCGCTGGGTATCACCAACAGCGCGCTGCTTTTCGACGAATGGGGCGGATTGGTAGGGCGTTACGACAAGTTCCACCGGGTCCCGTTCGGGGAATATATCCCGTTTCGCAAATATCTGCCCGGATTTCTGGTCAATATGGTCGATATGGGGCGCGACCTCGTTCCCGGCGCCGCGCTGTCACCGATCGCGGAACTGTGTTTGAAAAACGCCGGGGGAGGGGAGTGCAAAGTGCGTCCGGGCGTGGTCATCTGCTATGAAGGAGTGTTCAGTTATGTCACGCGCGGATTGTTCCGGCGCGGCGCCAACATTCTCGTGGCGCTTTCCAACGACGCCTGGTACCCCCGCAGCAGCGAGCCCGAACAGCATCTCGCCAATGCGACGTTGCGCGCGGTGGAGTGCGGGATCCCGATGATCCGGGTCGGCAACAACAGCGGCACCGGGATCGTCATGCCTTCCGGACGTTTCGCCCAGGCATTGGAGGTGCCGGGCCCGGAGGCGCGTCCGGAAATCCGCCGGGGCAGGGGGTTCCGGCTGCTCTATGTTCCGGTGTTCGAAGATCCCGTGCCGACTTTTTATATGCGCCTCGGCGAGTGGTTCCCCTTGCTGCTGTCGGCATTTTCGGTGCTGATGCTGATATATTCCAATTGGCACGACCATGCGGTGCTGAACATTTTTGACCAGATCGGCGAGGATTCTTGCCGCGAGGGACCGGAGCAATCCGGCGGAGGGAAGATGAGATGAAAATACAACCCGGATGCCGCGGCTGCATCGAACATCAGCTGAAAATGCTCTCCCGAACGATCGGCACGGACGAAAAGGCACACGCCGTGGCGCTTGCCGAGCTGACTGCGATCTACCGAAAAGTGGCGGACACCGCATCTCCGCCGGAATTGGCGGCGCTGTACTATGCATACCTCGAAGAACAAACGGGGATCAGTGACCCGTTCCGGCGTGAAAAGGAATTTTCCACCAAATTGGCGCTGCGGATGCTGCCCGACCTGAAAAAACTCGTCGGAGAAGGCGAGGGCGCCTTCGAACGGGCGCTGCTGCTCGCCATCGGCGGCAATATAATTGATTACGGAGCCAATCCTGATTTCAACATCGAAGACGCCGAACGGCAGATAAGGCAGGTGATGGACTGCCCCTTCGATGCGGGCGCGGCGGCGGATCTGCACCGTCGCATGGATGCGTCGAACCAGATCCTCTATATTCTCGACAACTGCGGCGAGGCGGTGATCGACCGGCTGCTGATCGAACCCTATGCCGACCGGATCACCATCGTCGTGCGCGGGAAACCGATCCTGAACGATGTCACCCGCGAAGACGCGGCGGCGTCGGGTCTGGATTTCGTGCCGATCGTCGATACCGGATACGGGGCGCCGGGAGTCTCACTGCAGCACAGCTCACCGGAATTTCTCCGGGCCCTCGATGCCGCCGATTTGGTGATCGCCAAGGGGCAGGGGAACTTCGAATCGATGGCGGACGAGTTCACGGCGGCCCCGGCATATTATCTGCTGCGCACCAAGTGTCAGGTGATCTGCATGCAGTTGGATGCCGAGATGAACTCCATCCGCATTATCGGGCGCAATCTCGCCCGGTGAGCGTTTCCCGATAACGGGCACCCTGCTCCCGGAAGATAAATATTTGCAGAGTTCGAAGACGGCGTACCTTTCGCCGCTGTCCCGCTTCCCATCATACAAAGTACACGTTCTGCCCTGATCCGCCGGATATAGCGCATTTCATTTACATGTGATCGCGTGATCCTACTGCCATATTATATCCGTACACGCGAAATAGCGGAATGCCGTTTTATTGTCCGGAAACGCTGTTCTCGATGCGTTTGTCTTATCCCGGCATATTGTTCCCGGCAGTTTGCTCTCCGTCGTTTTCTGTATTTTTCGGTATTATTTATCCACATATACAACGTCGCATAATATATGTTATGTTAAATCGTATATAGATATCAGGAGAGGGGACTGTATTATTAAATTATTGTATGATAAGTTATTATACAATGCGTCAACCATGGTTGTTAATAACTTGATGATCGTTTCGACGACTCGATGATTTCATTTTATCCACATGATGAAAAACAGCGGAGATCTGTTTTGTTTTTTTGAGTGGCGCGAAAACATTTAGTTCTTCCAATGGGCATAAGTAGTCAACATCGCGAAAAAATGTTGATTTATCCGCTTTCGGCGGTATATTAACCGCAAATCATCCGTCAATGATACTTTTTTTAGGCAAAAAATGACCGTACTCGACTTGACCAGACCGTTTGACCAAGTTTCGATCGAACGCCGCCGCGTGCCGCTGCACTCCGGCAACACCGATTACACGGGCGTCATATACAACTACTCATATGACTCGATGCAAAGTACTTACATCGATTTCCCCGGTCATATCGAGGAAACCGACGATGGACTCCGCGCCGATTCGATGCCGATCGGACACCTCTATCGGCTGCCCGCCGATGTGATCCATTTGGATTTTCCCAATGAGGCAGGGGCGGTATCCGGTGAAAATTTGGAGCAGGGGACGATCGCCGCGGACGGCGCCCCTGCCCTGATTGTGAATGCACTTGGGAACAAGAATCCGCGTGACATCAACGAGCGCAGCGTTTTTTTGGACGATTCCGCGGTGGACTGGATCATCGGACGCGGGTATCGGCTGCTGATCTCCGACATTTACGAGAGCCGCGAGCTGCTCGGCGTATTCAAAAAATTGTTTGCGCACGGCGTGACCACGATTTGCGAACCGGTGAATTTGTTTCGTCTGCCGCCCGGCAGAGTGCTGGTCAGCGCCATCCCCTGCCCGATCCCCGGCGTTACCCAGCTGCCGTGCCGGCTGTTCGCGGAATATTGATATGTCGATCCAATATTATTTATAAATAAAGATAAGGGTGCGGTCATGACGACTAAAAACGATATCGAACGGGGTTTGCGGGAACTCGGGCTGGCAAATGGAGATCGTGTACTGCTCCACAGTTCGGTGGTCAGCGTGGGAGAACTTGAGGGCGGCGCGGATGCTCTTATCGATGCCTTCCTGACGGTGATCGGCAAGGAAGGGACGCTGTTGGCGCCATGCTTTGCCGCGCTCGGCATTGTGCCGGAAACGCTGAAAAAACGTCCCGGTGCCGTCATAAGCCCCTGCCCCGTCGGGACTGTCGTGGCACTCGGACGCGACGCGGAGGCGTTGTGCCGGGATCATTGGATCCCCGACTCCCCGCATGCGGAGGATACTCCCTACGGGAGGCTTGCGGAACGGGGCGGCTTTATCTGCCTCTTCGGAGTGGATCAGGACCGCAACACCTTTCTGCACGGCATCGAAGCCCGGCTGAAACTCCCCTATCTCGGCGAAGTCAGCGAAAAATTCACCACTCCGGATGGAACGGTACGGGAAAAGACTTGGCACTATTACCCCGGTCCGCACCGGGATTTCATCGGATTGGATCATCGGCTCCTCGCCGCCGGAGCGATGCGGATCGGGCGCATCGGCAACGCGGAAGTACGGCTGATGCCCGCGGCGGAGCTGCTGAAAGTCGGCTTGGAGATCGGTTCCGAACATCCGGATTTCGTGTTGTGCGACAATCCGGAATGTGCCGATTGCACCAAGCAGCGGGCGGCGCTGTTTTCCGCGCGCATCGCAAGCGAATCGTTCAAACTTTCTGCATCGTCGCAGTTGGCGGGGCGTTACGTCGACGAGATCGTCGAGCAGCTTGAGCGCACCGGGATCCGCTATGTCGAATTGGACAATATTCAAGGTCGTCCTGCTGCCGGTCGCAGCGCCGACGAACTCGCCGACATCTGTTCCCGGATCCGCCGCGCCGGATCGGAGATAAGCGCCTTGAGGCTCGTCGCCCTGCCCGATGATCAAGAAGGATTTTGGAAAAAGTTGCGCCTTTGTGCGATACCCGCGGTGATCGCGCCGCTCGCCTCCCCTGCCATCGCCGACTTCGCGGCCGCGGCAAGACGGAACGGCATCGCCTGCCATGTTGCGAACTCCCGAATGACGGCGGCGCAGGCGGCATCGGCGTACGAGGCGCTCGGCTTTACGAGCCCGTCATTTTGCTTCAATCCGGCGGAATTTGCCGCCGCCGGGGAAAATCCCTTCCTCACCAGTTACCGGGTGGGGCGATTCATACGCAAGACGGCGCAGCTGGATGTGACCGACGGACTGTGGGACGGCTCCCCTGCCCTGTCCGGACGCGGCAACGGCGAAGTCAAGGAACTCGTATCCATTTTCAGGTGCCGCAACTTTCCGGGGTTTCTGGTTCTGGGCGGCGGCATGAGCGGCGGCAGCGGCTTTACGCTCGCCGACCATGTGAAATGGTTCGTCCGGATGCTCGACCGGATGTGATGACGACGCGCTTCAGCGGTTTATCCGCTCATCCAGCGCCGAGGTCAGACGTGACGCCAGAAGCGAGGTCTCGAAGATCATCCGCTCCAGATTGCAGTGTTCAGCATCCTGTCCGAACAGCGCCACCGCATATACATTGGCATTGCACCGCACCGGAAAATTTACGCTCCAGCCGCGTCCGAGTTCCCGATAGGCGATATAGCCGTTTTTGCGGACCGCCCGGCAGTTTTCGAGGAAAAAAGCGTCCTGCCCGCGCGATGTCTCGTCGGCGAAATGTTCCCGGATCAGCGGCTCGAGTTCGTTTTCCGCGTATTGGGTCCCCAACACCGCCGCCGCCAATCGGGAGCGCAGCAACGGTTCCCAATACGGCAACCCCAAGGGCCCGCCGGCATTTCCGACATGGGCGGCGCTGCTGTAAAGATATACGAGTTTCCAGTGGTGGACCCCGGCAAACGCGCCCTGAGACTCCACGGATTCGGCGTGCGACCGGATCAGCGGCGGCACGATCCGCGGAAGTGAGAAGTTGGTCACCGCATCCTGTCCCAGTCGGATCATGCCCAGCGACGGGCGCACCTTATGGTAGCCGAACTTTTCGATCAGACCGTATTCGCAGAGATCGGCGACAATACGGCTCAAGGTGCCGGCGGCGATGTTGAGTTCGGCCGAGATGCTTTTCAGCGACCGCGGTTCCGCGGATGCGGCGATCGTTTCCAGCACCTCGAGGGTCTTGCCGATGAGTTTGTTTTTCATCCTTTTTTTCCGGCGGCAAGTTTGGCGCGCACCGCATCGGCCACCGGTTTCGGCACATAGTTTTCGATACTGCCGCCCAGCATGGCGATCTCCTTCACCCGGCTGGAGGAAACGAAGGAGTTTTTCAGCGTCGGCATCATGAATATCGTCTCGCAGCGCGGTTTGAGATTGCGGTTCATCAACGCCATCTGCAGCTCATACTCGAAATCGGAAAATGCCCGCAAGCCGCGCAGCACCGCCTGTGCATGGAAATCGTCGATCGCCTCGACCAACAGTCCGGTGAAAGTCACGACTTCGACATTGCTGAGCAGCGAACAACTCTTTTCGATCAGCTGTTTGCGTTCTTCGAGCGTAAACAGCGGTCGCTTGTCGGAATTCACCGCCACCGCCACCACCACCCGGTCGAAAAGTTGCCGGGCGCGGATAACCAGATCCAGATGCCCGTTGGTGAAGGGGTCGAACGACCCCGGATACAATACTGATTTCATGACTTCGATACCCGCGGATGTCTGTTGTGTTTTATGCTGCTTTTTTTTGACTCCGGGATAATATACCGCCGATTATCTTGTATTACAAGGCGTTATACCGCAGGATGCCTGCGGCGGCAAAAAAATGGACACCCCGGAGTTTCGGGGGACTCCTTGATTTTATGCACTTGGGGCTATACATTACTAAAATTTCATGGAATGATGATAAGTATGATAAAATTGGATTTGCCGTCCGGCATCCCGGCAGAAGCGGTGGTTCTGGGGATCGGCGTCTTCGACGGGGTGCATCTCGGGCACCGCAGGATAATTTCCGAAGTCGTGGAAATGGGCCGCCGTACCAGAGCGCTTCCGGTGGCGGTCACCTTTGTTCCTCATCCGCGTGAAGTCTTGGGGTGCCCTCCCCCGCCGCGCCTGCTGATGCCGCCGGAAGAACGGCTGCGGCGACTGCGCGAAGCGGGCGCCGCCGGCGTCGGCATCATCGATTTTTCCCAAAGCATCGCGCAAACTTCGCCGGCGGAGTTTGTGGAAGCGCTGATGGCGACCCATCCGCCGGTGCGGGGAATATGCGTGGGCGCGCACTGGCGCTTCGGACGCGGCGGAGCCGGAGACACCGCATTTCTCGCAGGAGAGCTGAAACGGCGCGGCGTTGCGTTCAAAGCGATCCCGGAATTGCGTATCGGGAACGAGATCGTTAGTTCAAGCATGATCCGCGACGCGATCGCTGCCGGAGATCTGCGCCTGGCGTCTTCCATGCTGGGGAGCAGTCCGAAGCTTTACGGGACCGTGGAGTGCGGTCATCGATTGGCAGGGCGGGTCCTGCATGCGCCGACCGCCAATCTGCATGTGGAGTTCGGCGTGCTGCCACCGGACGGGGTCTACGCCGTCCGGGCAGTCGCCGGCGGCAAGGTGTTTCCCGCCGTCGCCAATATCGGGCTGTCTCCGACCTTCGGAGACGGTAACGGAAGACGGGTGGAAACGCATATTCCGGATTTTTCCGGAGATCTGTACCGGCAGAAGCTGGAAGTTGAAATCGTGGCGAAACTCCGTGACGAAAAGCGCTTCACCGCTCCGGCGGAATTGGAGGCGCAGATACGTGCGGATATCGTCAATGCAATGCGGCTCTTGAAACCGGAGGTGAACGGATGATCGTCGGCATGGGTACCGATATCGTGGAACTCGCCCGTCTGGACGCGGCAATCAAACGCGGCGGAGAGGCTTTTCTGCGCCGTTTCTGCACCGAGAGAGAGTTGCGCGAAGGCAAAGGCAGAGTTGCGTTTTACGCCGGGCGATGGGCGGCGAAGGAAGCGGTCTCGAAGGCCCTCGGCTGCGGGATCGGAGCGGGGTGTTCTTTCGTTGACATCGAAGTATCGAACGACCGGCAAGGCGCTCCGGTCCTGCGTTGTCACGCCCCCGCGGCGTTGGAGTTGGAGAAGCGTCACCCGCAATTGATTTGGCATCTTTCCATCAGCCACGAGCACGACTATGCCGTGGCCACCGTGATCATAGAAAGCGCGAGATGACGCGTCACTTTGATATCCTGCGGCGTCGCGAAACGCCGCCGGCGATAGTCAATTTCACCTCGTTGCAGAGCGTTTCCGGAAATTCCCGGCAGACCGCATTGCGGATCAGCTCCAAAGACTGCTGCAATTCGCGCAGCAGCGCGCTGTGCCGGACCGCCAATGTCAACGTGCCGCCCCGCCATTCGTCGGGATAAGTCATGTCGGCTAGCCACGTGCCGACGACCGAAGACCATATTTCCCGTAATCTGCGCAATGCCCGGGCTTCGGGAGATTCCAAACTTTCCATCACGGAACGAATGCCCGAACTCAAAGTGCGGGGCTGCGAAAGATGACCGCTGATTTCGGTGGCGGCAAATTCCTGACCGTACCAATCGTTCAGCAGGGACAACCGTTCCCGGCGTTTTCGGCGCAATCGGCTGTTTTCCGCCGAAACGCTCATGACATGTTTATCTCCAAGCCGCACATATATACCGGCAGCAGCAGTACATAAACCATCACCTTGCCGATGCCGATACCGCCGCGGATGGTGTAGATCACCCCGGAGCGGAAGTGTCCCCACGGAGATAAAAAGATTATTTTGAACAAACCGTACGGAATGAAGAAGATGTCGAGCGAGGCCTTGCCGACCTTCAGCATCCCCTTGCCGAAATTGATCATGCCGCGGATCACATACGGGCGTGCCGCTTCGGCGGCTTTCAGCGCGATCGGCGCCAGAATGGCGATGGTCACGGGGTCGATGGCTTCCGCCCGCTGCGGAGCCCAGGCCGCGGCAAGTGCCGCTACCAGCAACAATATCTTCAAGGCTCTATGCATATCCTCATCTCCGATCCCCGGATATCCGTCTCCGGGCGCGCCCATTCCGAATCAGCGTTGTGCCTGCGTATCTGCGGAATACCCGCATCGATTCGCCCCGTCCGAGCTGAATGTTGAAAATATAGCATCACTGGATATGGTTTTCAATCATTTCCAACATCTTTTCCGCCGCATCCGGACGGGCGGCGGCACGCGAGGCGGCGGCGCGATCCAGCCACTCCGCGGGTGATGCGTTCAACATCTCCATCGCCGTGTCCGCGGACAGAGCGGAATTATCGATCATCCGGCCGCCGCCGATTTCGACGAACCACTCGGCGTTGCGGCACTGATGCTGTTCCGCGGCGAAGGGATACGGTATCAGCACCGCCGGTTTGCCGAACAGCGTCAGTTCCGCCAAAGTACTGCCTCCGGCACGGGCGAACACCAGATCCGCCGCACCGAGGAACCACTCCACATGCTCGCTGGATTCCAACAGCAACACGCGACCGCGAAAACCCACATAGGCGTGCCGGGTATCCTCCAATTTGTTCTTTCCCGTCAGATGCAGTACCTGCGGCGGTCGGGGCAGCGCCTTGAACGCCGCAGGCAGCGTCGAGTTGAATGCCGCCGCCCCCTGGCTGCCGCCGATGACCAGTACCGTAGGCGCATCGGCATCCAGTTGCGCGCCGAAGTTTTCATTCAAGGCGGCGATCGCCTCCGCTTTGCCGATGCCGGCACAGGCACGCAACGCCTGACGCACCGGCATGCCGACCAATTGCCACGGAGCATGAATGCCGGACGCATTCACCGGCGGATAGGCACATCCCACCGCGCGGGCGAAACGGCTGAAGATCCGGTTGGCTTTGCCGACCACGGTATTGCCGTCGTGCAGAAAGATCGGGATACCGCGCATTTTGGCGGCGATCAAAACCGGAGTCATCGCGAATGACCCCATCCCCAATACCGCCTGCGGGGCGAAATTTCCGAGTTCCCGCAGCGATCCGCGCCATCCGCCGAGTGCTCCGCGAATGAAACGCCATGCTTTCGCCGGAGAACCGGGATGCGGCATTTCCGGCAATACCACCGCATTGATCCCGGCGGCTTCCGCCGCCCGGCTTTGCGCGACGGAGTTGACCCCGGAGAGCAACAGCCGGACCTCGATCTTCCGCTGCATGGCGGCGACGGCGATGCTCAATCCGGGATAAAAATGTCCGCCGGTGCCGCCGCAGGTGATGACCAAACGGGTCAGATGTCGTTTTTCAGCGTCTGGCATCGGCGTTCCCTCCCCGCTTGAAGATCCGCCGGATCTTATCGTGTATGCGCTCGGCATAACCGGGGTCGAGCGTATCCATCGCGACGGAAAGCAGCAGCCCCACCGCCAACAGCGAGGCGATCATGTTGCTGCCGCCGCAACTGATGAACGGGGCCGGCATTCCCTTGGTCGGGATGCTGCCGGAGACCACGGCGATATTGATCGCCGCCTGCAATGTGATGCTGCAGGTCAGCGCAAACCCCATGATGGTGCCGATCCGGTTGCCGGCGCGCAGCGCGATGCGCAGCGCGAAGAACCCCCACAACGAGTACAGCAGGATCAGGATCACCATGGCGACGAATCCCAACTCCTCGCCGATCACGGAGAGGATGAAGTCGGTATGCGCCTCGGGCAGATACTTGGCCTTCATCCGGCTCGCCATGAAACCGATGCCGAACCAGTCGCCGGAACCCAAAGCCATCAGGGATATCCACAACTGATAGCCCTTGCCGGAGCGCAGACCTTCCGCTTCGGGGTGCAGAAAGGTGGTCACCCGTCCCAGTCGGGTGGGGTCGAAGAAATAGATGAACACTCCTGCCAACGCGGCGAACAGGATCGGAAACACCATATACCGCAAATGCAGTCCGGCGGCGAAAAGCGCCAGAGATGTCGTTGCGACCGCCAGCAGGGTGGTGCCGAGGTCGCGTCCGAGCAGGATGGCGCCGATGACTGCCGCCACCGGCAGGATCATTGGCAGCAAACCGTAGCGTCCGCGCAATCGGAAAAACGTCCGTTGGTGCTCGCTGCAGTAGTTGGCGATGAAGAGGATCAGCGCGATCTTGGCGAACTCCGACGGCTGGATGGTGACGCCGCCGAAACGCAGCCAACGCGCGCCGCCCTTGACCGAACGGAAACAGAACTTGGCGACCAGCAGCATCAAAAAGCAGCCGCCCATGAGAAACGGCGACCATGTCGCCAGTTTGCGGTAGCCGATGAAAACGACCGTTCCCGCCGCCGCGATGCCCAAACCGACCCACAGCAGCTGTTTCTTGAAGTACGCCAAGCCGGCCTGCCCGTAGCTGGCGGAGTAGAGCATCGTCAATCCGAAAACGACCAGAACGGTGGTCAACAGCAACAGCCAATGCAGGGAGTGCCCGACCTTTTCCTGGGGGGTGCGCTCCCGGTCGTTGTCGTCCTGCGGCGGACGCCCGAAGCCGATGGCTCGAGTTGTATCCATAAATCCGTACCGCGTGTATCTGAAATTATTTCAAAACGATTCGGGCTCCGGGGTCGATTCGCGTGATTCGGTGGTCCGCGACATACGCTTTGGCGTCATCATCGTCCAATACGGCGGCGGGCGAGATCTCAATCATGGCGTCCACGCTGCCGTCGGATTTTCTCGGAATCACGACGCCGGCGCGTTCCAGTCGACGGGCATCCCGGTCGATCAGCATCAGGCGGCAGCTTTCCGCCGAGTCGACGCCGGTGGCGTTTTTGGTCGGGGCGAAGACCTCCTTACGGTCGCCTTCCAAGATCATGGTGCGCTTCGCCAGCGGCAGGGCGTCGAAGATGAAGGACTCCAGCTTCACGCCGTTCGGTGACTCCGGCTTCACGGGATTGCCTGCGGCGTCGACGGTCGGGATCTTCTTGTCCGCGCGGTGCCACGGCAGT
>CACZPY010000303.1 GCA_902783135.1 uncultured bacterium | reverse complement strand
CGCTGGTCGTCGCCGCAGGTCTCCAGCATGTGCGGATGGGCGGCGGTGAAGAAGCAGAGATCGCAGTCGGGGTGGCTGGTGCGTCCCCAGTTGACGGGGTCGTATACGCGGTCGACGCAGGCGGAGCCGAGGTAGAGGAAGGCGATCTCGACGTTGTGATTTTTGCCGTCGGCGGACTCGATCTCGGTGGTGACGTAGGTCGCGGGTCGCGACATGACTTCGAGGTCGTGCGGCAGCGCGGGGGTGAGGTAGGTCACCTTCAGGCGGACGCCGGCCGTCTCATAGTGAAGGATCGTCCGGGTGGGGTATATTTCGTTCTTGACACTGTCGATCTTCGGCGCGGGTACGGATACCCCGCGGCCGATGAAGATGTACGGTTTGCCGTCGACGCGGATGATGCCGTCCCAGCGGTTGGTGCTGCCGGTCCAGTGGCAGATAAATGCTCCGGTGGGGCTGTTGGAGGGCAGCCAGTAGCTGAAAAACGGGTCGTGTACGACCAGCGGGACCGCCGGTGCGCGCAGCAACGATGCAGTGCTCATGATTGAAAAGACCTTTTTTGAGTTGTGAACGGAGGAGCGCCTTCGCGCGAACGCCTCCTATATAATAGAACATTTATTTGCCGAAAAAGCAAGCAATATTGAAAAGGAAATGATGAAAGATAAAATGGCGCTGACGCGGAAAATCAGCCGCCGATATAAAACCGGCGCAACGGATAAGTGCGGATTTGTACGGATAGGTACGGATAATGTGGTGTCGAAGTGCGCGTGCGAATGCAACTGGAAATTCCGCAAACGCCGGTGTTTCGGATCCCGCCCCACGTTATCTTCCCGATGGTCTCAATTGTCCTACCGGTCCTATCGCGTGCGATCGGGCGGCTTGCATACGCGTCAGCGGGTGCCGCAAACGGGCGTTTGCAACACGTTGTGTGACCAGTAGGACCATTGGGACCCGTATTACTGCAAGCGTCGGTACACGGTTTCCAGCTCCGTTTACTCCGTACTTATCCGTACAAATCCGTACGGGGGCGCCAATTCCCGCGACGGCGGCTCGCATACGCGTCAGCGCAACCCCGCGTTTTACGCGGGACATGCCGTTTTTCGTCTGTTCCCGCTTCTCCGCGACCGAAAACCGTAAACCCTTTTCGTATATTTCGTGGTTTCGGTTCAAAAAAAAACGGGGCAACTGCAATTGCCGCTGCCCCGGATGGTGCGTATATTACGCGAGGTTCTTGAACTTGAGCACGCTGTTTTCGACCGCGAAGCCCCAGCCGGCGTAAGCGCCGTCGGCGATGACGCCGGTCTTGCCTTCCGTGGCGTCGAAGGTCAGCGCACCCGCCTCGGTGCCGTCGATCTCGACGAGGAACTTGCCTGTGGCGGTGTTGAACTTCGAAGCGTCGGCGCCCGAGACGAGCGTCCAGCCCTCGCTGCGCGTGGTGGCGATCCGAAGCGTGATGGTGTCTTCGGTGAAGTCCGCCGTGTTCCACGTCAACGCCGCCTGACCGTCGAGTCCGAGGTCGCGTTCGTTGAAGTCGAAGATCCACGCGCCGTTCGAGACGTCGTCCGCGGCGGTGCCGAGCGTCATCCAGCTGTTGGCCCCCACCGTGACGCTGCCGAAGCCGCCGACCTTGCCCGAGAAGGTGCCGGTGTAGTCGCTGAATTTCAAGACAGCATCGCTGTCATCTCCGCCTACGTAACTGTAGCCCCAGACGCCGCAGTCGAAGTTCGCCGCACCGGTGAAGATCACCTCGGCGCTGTTGACGACGTCGGTGGCGCTCTGGCCTCTTGCGAAGATGTCGCCGTTGATCGTGCCGCCGGAGACGGTGATGGTCACGTCGTCCGCCTGGGTCGACCCGCCGGAGGTTGAGGTCGAGCCGCCGCCGAAGACGTTGGCCATCGTGCCGCCCTTGATGGTGATGCTGACGTCGCCGACTTCGCTCTTGGCGTTCTTCTGCGCCCAGCCGCCGCCGAAGACGTTGGCCATCGTGCCGCCCGCGATGGTGATGTCGACGTCGCCGACCTGCGCGTAGACGCCGTCGGTGCCGAGGTTGTCGCCCGCGAACGCGCCGCCGAAGATGCCGCGGCCGCCGTGGGCCGCGGTGCCCCAGTCGCCGCCGTTGACGTTGACGGTCACGCTGCCGACCGTGTAAACCGGGGCCGCCTTGGCGGTGTCGTGGCCGGTGGCGTAGCCGCCCGCGAAGACGCACTTGCCGTCATCCATTGCGGCCTGATTGAGCGTCAGCGTGATGTCGCCGACCGTCTGGAGCGCGTCCGTCGCCGCGGTGGTCTCGACGTTGCCCGCCTTGACCGCGCCGCCCGCGTAGAAGTTGCCCTTCACGGCCGGAATACCGACCTGACCGGCGGATTCGCCGATCGACGCCCGGATGCTCGACACGCCGGTGCGCTCGCCGGTCTTGGCGTAGTTGGCGAGGGCTCCCGCGTAGAAGTCCTTTTGGAACACGCAGTTGCTGGCGAAGACAACTTCGATGCCCTCTTCGCCGACCGTGCCGAAGCCGCCCGCGTAGCCGACGCCGGTGTATTCGGTGTTGTAGCTGAGGATGTCCACGCCCTTGACGCTGCCGCCGTAGTTGGCGCCGAACGCCACGTTGGCGAGTTTATTGCCGCCGTGGAGCTGATAGCTCACCTTGCCCGCGAAGTCGACGTCCTGGGCGACGCCGAAGATCGTCGCGCCCGCATCGGCGGTGCAGGTGTGGATGTCGAGCCACGCGTTGCTCGTGACCGTGCCGGCGGCTTCGATCAGCGTGACCGGAGCGGTGATGCTGGCGACCTCCCACTGGAGTTCCTTGTCGCCGTCGTTGATGACGGTGCCGCTCTGGGCGAAGGTCGCCGCCACGCCGGTCGAAGTGCGGGTGTAGGCGCTCACACCGAGCTCGGTGCCGTCGGCGTTGAGGTTGAACTGCTTCGCTATGAGCGGGTTGACCCAGTTGCCGCCCGCGGCGACTTCGCCGTCGAAGACGCGCGAACCCACGATGCCGACCTTGAGGGCGGCGTTGCCCGTGTCGGCGAGGGTGTAGGTGCCGGCCGTCGGGTTTTGGTTGATGACGTCGATGCGCCCGACGTTGGCGAGGCTGTCGAAGTTGGCGCTGCCCGCCGTCTTGCCGGAAAGGTCGAGCCCGATGTACGCGCCCTCCTCGGCGGTGATGCCGGTCACCTTCGCCGTGCCGGAAAGGTACATCGTACCGCCCGCGAGGATGGTGGCGTTGGCCGCGGTCGCGCCCTTGTAGAGCCGCAGTCTCGCGCCGTCCGATACCGTGACGCCGTTCAGCGTCACGTTGGCGCCGCTCGACACCCACATGCTCGCGCCGTTGCGGAGAACGATGTCGTTCGCCACGCCCTTCGAGAACTCGAATGTGGTGGCGGAGTCGGTCAACGTGAGGCGGTTGATCGTGGCGCCCCGTCCGCGGACCGTGGCGCCGTCGGAAGCGACGCAGTCGTTCACTTCGCCATTGGAGTTGTTGATCCAGGTGTATTCGCCGAAGTTGACGTTGGAGAGCGTGCCGCCCGACTGGGCGAACGTCGTCCGACGGAATTCGCCGCCGTTCACGGTGGCGCCGTAGTTGAACCCATAGAAGACGCCGGACGCAATAGTGGCTCCGCTGCTGCCGACGCCGACGAGCGTGAGATTGTTCTGCACGGTGGCGCCGTCGTTGTCGAATTCGTCGTAGAGGTAGAAGCCCGAGCCGCCCCGGTAGACGGCGGTGTCGGTCATCGTGCCGCCCGACTGGTAGACGATGCCGGCGGAACGGACCAGCGTGGCTTCGGCGCTGCCCTTGCCGAGGATGATGGCGCCGGAGCCCGAAGCCACCTGACCGCCCAACATGGTGATGTTCCCGTTCCACAGCGTCGCGCTGCTGACGACGCCCGCCGAGACGTCGATCTGGCAGTTCTGGTTGCCGCTCATGACGATGTTCTTCGCCGTGGCGCGGCTGTCGCGGAGGTGGATCTTCGCGTTG
>CACZPY010000302.1 GCA_902783135.1 uncultured bacterium | reverse complement strand
CTTTTTCATTATTTTATCCTTTCTTTTTTACGACATCCGAATGCTCAAACGGACGCCTTTAGCCGAAATATACACGTTTCAAGGGGTTTTGTCAAAACAAAACAAAATAAAATCCGCTTTTTTTCGTCATTTTCACCGAAAAATCACCCGAAAACGCCATTTTGACCTTCCGGACGCCCCTCCCGCGGCGCTCACAGCAGCCGCGCCGCGAGCGCCGCCAAAGTACCGCGTTCGCTCTTGGCGAGGGTGACATGCCCGAAGATATCCTGTCCCTTCATGCGCTCGGCGGCGACGCTGAGCCCGTTGCTCGATGCATCGAGGTAGGGGTTGTCGATCTGCGCCGGATCGCCGGTCAAGACCATCTTGGTATCGTCGCCGCAGCGGCTGATGATCGTCTTAACCTCGTGCGGAGTCAGGTTCTGCGCCTCGTCGACGATCACGATCTGTCGCGGGATGCTCCGGCCGCGGATGTAAGTCAGCGCCTCCAGTTCCAGTTTGTGCGCCGCCATCAGCCCCTCGACGGAATAGTGCGAACTGCTCTTGGGCTTGCGCTCGTTCTCGCCGCCGAGCAGCAGTTCCAGATTGTCGAAGATGGGCTGCATCCAGCTCGAAAGTTTGCTGTCCTTGCTGCCCGGCAGATAGCCGATGTCGTTGCCGAGCGGAATGATCGGGCGCGAGACCAGTATCCGCTCGTAGCGGTTTTCGTTGAGCACCAGATGCAGCGCCGCCGCCAGAGCCAGCAGCGTTTTGCCGGTGCCGGCGCCGCCGACGAGGGTCACGAGCTTGATGTCGGGGTCGAGCAGGAGCTCGAACGCCATGCGCTGTTCCTTGTTGCGCGGAGAAATGTTCCACACCGTTTCGGGTATCCGCAGCAGCCGCAGCATGTCGCCGCGGCGGCGGGCGAGCGCGGTATGTTTGGGATTGTCGGAACTCGTCAACACCGCGCACTCGTTGGGCAGCATGTCGCGCCCGGCGAGCGGGATCTCCTTGTCGCGGAAGATCTTTTCCAATTCCTCCGGAGCGAGCTGCCAGGTGGTGAACCCCGTGTAGAGCGACGTTTCGTCGACCTTGCCGCGTTCGAAGTCCATCACCTTCAGCCCCAGCGCATCCGCCTTGAGTCTGAGGTTGATGTCCTTGCTGATGAAGACCACGCTGCGTCCCCGGTCGCGCAGATCGCAGGCGACGCGGAGTATCCGGTTGTCCGGCGAGGACTGGTCGAGTTCGCTGCCGAAGACCGAGTTGACCCGGCGGGCGACCTCCCCGGCGGTGGTGCCGACCGGAGCCGTGACCACATACAATTTGCCGGTGGCGGCGCCCGAAAGATGCTTGAGCGGCACGCCCCGCGCCAGCCGCCCCGGAGTTTCCGGATCGATCTGCCGCAGCCGGTCCAGATTCCGGATCACCGCACGCGCGTTGCGCCCGAGTTCGTCGGAGTTCTTCTTGAACTTGTCCAGCTCCTCGATCACCGCCATCGGGATCACGACGTCGTTTTCCCGGAAGGACTCCATGCTCGAACTGCTGTGCAAAAGCACGTTGGTATCCAGCACGAAAGTCTTTATCTTATCCTCAGGCTGACTCATGACCTTGCGCACTCCGTTTTTCTCCGCGCCGCGGCGCAGTGGTGAAGTTCCCCCCGGTTAGGGCGCCATGTCGTACTGCCGCGCCGCGTTGTTGACCGCGGCGCTGCGGCTCCGCACGCCGGTGCCGGAAGCCATGAACTTGCGGTACGAAACGAACGGCGGAAACACCGTATCGGTGGTCGAAGACACGTTGACGTTGATCACCCGCGCCGCGCCTTTGGACTTCGCCTCCTTGGTCAGCATGTAGACGGCGTTCTCGCTGTTGAGCGTCCACTGGAACATCGTCCACTCGCCGTCGCCCTTGGGACTGCCCACGACGATCGGCAAGCCGAAGAGGAAGACGCCCGGTATCTCGACGTAGGTGTGGCAGACCGCCTTTTCGTTCGGCGTCCCCAGCCCCAGCGCGTTGAACTTCTGAGTGGATTCGACCGTGGTGCATCCCGCGAGCAGCAGCGCCAGTGCTCCGCAAACTGTCGACAGTTTTTTCATGATTCACTTTCCTCCGTGTTTGAGCGCCTTGGCGCCGATGTCCCGACGGCAGAAACCGCCTTCGAAAGTTATCTTGTCCACCGCCCGGTAGGCGTTGGCGATCGCCGTTTTTATATCCGCTCCGCGCGCGGAGACCCCCAGCACCCGTCCGCCCGAGTTGACGATCCGACCGTCCTTGAACGCCGTACCCGCGTGGAACACCACCGCGCCCTCGCGCGCCGCCGCCTCCAACCCCTCGATCGGGAAGCCCTTGGCGTACTTGCCGGGATAGCCGCCCGACGCCATCACCACCGACACGCAGGGTTCGTCGCTCCACGCGATGGGAGTGCCCGCAAGTTCGCCGCGGGCGGTGCGCAGCAGTATCTCGCCCAGATCGCCCTCCAGACGGCGCAGCACCGGCTGGACCTCGGGATCGCCGAAGCGCACGTTGAATTCCAACACCTTGGGGATGCCGTTTTCGATCATCAGCCCCGCGAAGAGCACACCGCGGTAGTCGAGTTTTTCCGCCGCGAGTCCGCGCAGAAACGGTTTCAGGATCTCCTCGTCGATGCGCTTTTCGACCTCACATGTCACCACCGGAGCCGGGGAGTACGCGCCCATGCCGCCGGTGTTGGGTCCTTTGTCGCCGTCGAAGACCCGTTTGTGATCCTGCGACGACGCGAGGCGGACGATGGTCTTGCCGTCGGTCAGCGCCAGCACCGAAGTTTCCTCGCCGGTCAGGAGCTCCTCGATCACCACCTTCGCGCCTGCCGCGCCGAAGGCGCCCGAAAAGCACTCATGCGTGAACTCCTCGGCGGAGCGCCGGTCCTCGGCGACCAGCACGCCCTTCCCCGCCGCGAGACCATCCGCCTTGACCACGATCCCTTTCGCGCCGCGCGCGAACTCCGAAGCGATGTACGCCAGCGCCGGAACTTCGGCGGTGAAGGCTTCGCCGCGCGCCGTGGGGATGCCGTATTTGCGCATGAACTCCTTGGCGAACTCCTTGCTGCCTTCGAGCTTCGCCGCCGCCGCGCCGGGACCGAAGACCGCGATCCCGCGCGCCCGGATCACATCCGCCGCGCCCGCGCAGAGCGGCGCCTCGGGACCGACCACGACCAGATCGATCTGCCGGTCCTGCGCGAAATCCGCGAGTTTTTCCAGTTCGTCCACTCCGATCGCGACGCACTCCGCATCCGCGGCGATCCCCGCGTTTCCGGGAGCGCAGTAAACCTTTTCGACCGCCGCGCTCTGCCGGAGCTTCCACACCAGCGCATGTTCGCGGCCGCCGGATCCGATGACCAGTACTTTCATTCCTCGATGACCCTCAGATTTTTATATTGTACCCAAACGGTGTCAGTTCATCACCACCTGCCCGTCGAAGGACAGATTGAAGTTGCGTTTGTCCTCGCCCGAGCGCCGCACTTCGATCAGCGCCGATTCCAGCGCCAGCAGCAGTCCGTCGATCCGGCTTTCATACCGCCGCACCGGGAAGATCGCCCGGTAGATCGTCCTGCCGCCGCCGTAGTTGAAAAAACACTCCATGCGCTCCGGAGACTTGAGCACCACTTCGCGGACCTTGAAATTGTGGTAGCGGCTCACCGTCTGCATGATGAGTTCCATCGCCGGAGCCAGCCGCGGATCCTTCTGCCCCGGCTGGTACTTGAGCGACACGCCGGAGATCAGCGGCAGATCCCAGCGGCCGGTGGCGACCAGCGATTCCCGCCGCTCGATCACCATGCCGTTTTCGTCGGCGACCAGCGGCGAAGTGCGGTCGAAGAGCACCGCACGGGGAGTGCGTTCGATGAGTTCTATGCGCAGCGTATCCGGCAGCACCCGATACACCCGGGCGCTTTCCACGCAGGGGATGCGCTCGATACCGGCGCGCAGTTTGCCGGGATCGACGTCGAAGAGGGTCATTCCCCGGCGGATACCGAGACGCCGCAGAAGTTCGGCCTCGCGGTTGTTCCAGTAGCCGCGGTCGTTCCAGTAGCCGCCGCTGGCGACCTTGACCTGCCGGATCGTCATCCGGGGATTGTCGCCGAACCAAAGCGGGCCGAGCGTATGAAATGCGGCGATCACTCCGGCGACCGCCGCCCCCGCGACCAGCAGGGCGGCCGTCAGAGCGATCAGCGCCATCTTGCGCCCGCGCCGTTCGCCTCCCGCGGCGGAAGCGGTATTTTTTGATCTGTCAGCCATATATGGGTATAATATGTAGAAGAGGCGCGTTTTTTTCAATAGCGCCGACCCTATAAAAGCCGGATTTTTTTTCGTCCGCGGTCCCGGCGGCGGATTTTCCGAAAAAAATTCGCATTTTTTTTGATTCGGCATTTGAAAATAAGGCGTTGAAAGAGTAAAATAGGTGCGAATAGGATCGAATAGGATGAAATAGGCAGGCGATGGACGACGCTGTGAAAACCGCTTTACCGACGCTTTATCTGGGCGAATACGAGCACGCGCTCGATCCGCAGTGCCGGGTCACTCTGCCCAGCGAATGGCGGAACCGGAACGGCGACACCAGTCTGGTGCTGATCCCCGCGCGCGACGCGGCGCTGCTGCTGCTGCCGATGGAGACCTTCATGGAGTTCGTCGAACGCGCCAAAAAGTACGCCATCGCCAACGCCCGGATGCAGGCGGCGTTCGCCTACCTCGGCTCGCGCGCCCGCAACTGCCGCTGCGACAAACAGGGGCGCATCGCGCTCGACCGCGGTATGCTCGATTCGATCGGCGTGAAGGGACAATTGAAGTTGGTCGGCGCGATCACGCATATCCGGCTCTGCTCCCCGGAAAGCTGGCGGACACCCTCGCCCGAGGAGATATCCGGACATTTGAGCGATATTCAGAGCGTCAGCGACGGCGAAAACGACCACGGCGGACTCGCCGCGCTGCTCGGAGATATTTTGAAGCACTGACGGGGTCCCGCGAGCGGGCACGACGGCGGGAAAATGGCGGCGGAACGGAAATTCGAACATATACCGGTGCTGGCGGAAGAGGCGGCGGAACTGCTGGATCTTCCGGCCGATGCCCCGGCGCGGCTGATCGACGGGACCGTCGGCGGCGGCGGTCATTCGGCGCTGCTGCTGAAGCGTTTCCCGCGTCTGGAGATATTGGGCATCGACCGCGACGCCGCCGCGCTGGAAGCCGCCGCGGACAAGTGTTCCTTCGCGTCCGGAAGGATCGCGCTGGTGCGCGGGGACTTCGCCCGGATGGCGGAGTTTTCTTCCGGAATCGGTTGGAGCGAAGTCGACGGCATATTGCTCGACATCGGCGTATCGTCGCCGCAGATCGACACCCCGGAGCGGGGGTTTTCGTGGCGGAGCGACGGTCCGCTCGACATGCGGATGGACGACCGCAATCCGCTGACGGCGGGGCGGCTGCTGAATCAGGCACCGGAGGCAGAGTTGGCGCGGATATTCCGCGAGTACGGCGAGATCGTGCAGGCGCGCAAACTCGCCCGCGCCGCGGTGGCGATGCGCGAGACGCAGCCTTTCGGCACGACCCGCGATCTGGTGCGGCTCTGCGACGAGGTGCTCGGGGTATCGCGTCCGGGCAGGCTGCCGCATCCGACACTGGTGTTTCAGGCGCTGCGGATCGCCGTCAACGACGAACTCGGACAATTGGAACGCGCGCTCGAAAGCGGCGTCAGGATGTTGAAAAAGGGCGGCAGGATCGCCGTGATCTGTTTTCATTCGCTGGAAGACCGCATCGTCAAAAACTTCTTCCGCGACGAAAGCACCGGCTGCCACTGCCCTCCGGGGTTGCCGGTCTGCCGGTGCGGTCATCGGGCGTCGCTGCGGATCGTCACCAAAAAGCCGGTCGTCGCCAGCGACGCCGAGGTGGCGGCGAACCGCCGCGCCGCGTGCGCGAAACTCCGGGCGGCGGAGAAGCTTTGACAAAAAAACAGTTTTTCGGAAAACATGACATAACCAAAAGGGGAAACAAATGAACATCCAATTCGGACAGGCGCAAAGTCCCCGCCCGACGGGCGGCAATCTCGCGATCCGGCTGTGGCCGAAGATGTGGTTCGCCGTCAAGGCGGCGCTCTTCTGTCTCGCCGTCGCCGCGCTCTTCAACGGCAACATCTATCTGCGGCAGAAGATCGCCGAGACCGAACGCGGCATCCGCCGCACCGAGCGCGAGATCGCCGGCACCCGCCGCGAGATCGAGCGGCTCCGCGTCGACTACGCCGAACTCACCGGCTGGCCGTACATCCGGCGCCGGATCGCCGAGTTCAAACTGCCGCTGCGGCCGCCGCTGCCCGGCCAGATCCGGGACATCCGGCTCCACGACGCGCCGGATCTCCGTCAGGCGGAAAGCGCCCCGGCCCAGGCAGGCAAATTCGCCGCCGCCCGTTGACGACACCGCGCCGTCACGAGGAGATGCCGGCATGAACAATGGCAACGACACCGTCCGCACCCGGATCCGCATAGCCGCCATATTCTGGATCCCGATCGCCGCGGCGCTGGCGGTACGCTTCTACGTGATACAGGTCAAGAACCACGACTTCTACCTCGCCGAAGCGAAAAAGTGCTATACCTCGGTGCGCAAGACCTCCGGCCGACGCGGCGAGATACTCGACCGCACCGGCTATCTGATCGTCGGCAACCTCCCCTGCGTGAAGATATCGTGTTCGCCCTGCGAGATCAAATCGCCGCTCAAACGCAAACGGTTGGCGGCGCTGCTGAGCATCCACTTCGACCGGGACTTCGACTATTTCTACGACCGGCTCAGCCCGACCCGCCCCCGCCGCGACAGGGAAGGTCGGATCGTGCTCGACGCCAACGGGCAGCCCGAAATGCGCCAGAACTCCTTTCTGCAGCTCGGCAGGACCGTCCCCATCGACAAGGCGGAAAAACTCAAACGCGACCTGCGCGCCAACGACATTCCCCTCGGGGCGTTTTCGTTCCTCGACACCTACACCCGCACCTACCCCAAAAGGCGCATGCTCGCCAACGTCATCGGTTACATCAACATCGAAAACGACGCGCCCAAGCCCAAGATGGGACTCGAAAAACAGCTCGCCAAGGAAACTTCGCCCGAGACCGGACGCATAAAGGAGGAGATCTCCCGCGACGGCACCCCGCTCGACTACGGCATCCAGAACATCAGCGACGCCCGCGACGGACGCAACATCTACCTGACCATAAGCGAACCCATCCAGGCGATCCTCGAAGAGGAACTCGACGCCGCCTACGCCAAGTGGAACCCCGATGCGATCTACGCCGTCATCGCCTCCCCCGACGGCGACATCCTCGCCATCGCCCAGCGCCCCAACTACGACCCCGACGACCGTTCCACCTTCCGAAACGAAGCGATCCGCACCCGGATCGCCATGGACAGCTTCGAACCCGGTTCCGTCGCCAAACCATTCACCGTCGGCAAGGCGCTCGACTGGGGGGTCGTCAAGCCCGATACCCGGATCGACTGCGAAAAGGGGCGCTGGGTCTATCTCGGCAAGCCGATGACCGACACCCACCACAACGAAAAACTGACCGTCGGCGAAGTGATCCAGAAGTCGAGCAACATCGGCACCGCCAAGATCGCCCTGATGCTCGGTGAAAAACGCTTCTGCGAAGGATTTTCCAGCTTCGGTTTCGGATCGCGCACCGGTCTGCCGCTCCCCGGCGAAACGCGCGGGACCCCGATCCGCATCCGCAAGGGCGACGGACTCGCCGTGACCCGGATGCCGATCGGTTACAGCGTCCGTGTGACCGCGCTGCAGATATTGCGCGCCTACTGCGCCCTCGCCAACGGTGGAAAACTGCCGCAGCTGCGGATGATCGACCGCATCGAGGACCCCGCCACCGGAGAAGTCACCCGCGAACCGCGTCAAGCCGAACCGCAGCTGTTCGAGCACCCCGAGGCGCTGGCGCAGCTGGTGGATATGATGATCAGCGTGACCCGTCCGGGCGGTACCGCCACCAAAGCGGCGGTCAAGGGCTACGACGTCGCGGGCAAGACCGGAACCAGCCACAAGTACATCGAGGGCAAGGGATATTCCTCCAGCCAGTATTACGCGAGTTTCGCCGGTTTCGTCCCGGCGCACCGGCCGCGGATCGTGATGGTCGTCGCCACCGACAACCCGAAAGGGAGCCACTTCGGCGGGACCGTCTCCGCCCCGGTGTTCTCCCGGACCGCCGAGCGGGTGCTGAAGATGCTTAACGTGCCGCCCGACCACCCCGAATCCGAACCGGAGAAGAAAACCGCCGATCCCGCCGCGGCAAAACCTGCCGCCAAGCCGGTCGCAAAAACCGCCGCGGGCGCAAAAACGTCCGCCGCCGTCAAGCCCGTTGCTAAGCCCGCTGCAAAACCCGCGGGAAAGGAGAAATCCGGCGCCCGCAAGGTGCGCCGGGCGCCGATTCCGACCGACCGGTCGAAACGCGCGCCCCGACCCTCCGCGCCGTCCGGCGGCCGTGCGGCGCAGCCGGGAGAATTTCCGCCGATGGCCCCGGTAAACGGGGGAGCGCAAAAATGGCGGTGATTTTTTGCCCGCGCGCATTTGCATGTGAAGAAGACAATGTGTATATTTACTTCAAGTCTTCGATGCGGGGGCGTCGAAGATCGTAAGTTTTTGCCGGGGTTCGGCAATAAATCGTATTTTTTCGCGTTAATGACTTGACGGGCGTTCCCATTTGCGGGCATTTTGTGTCCTGCCACACGAAAAAACGAGGAAAGAAGATGAAAAGGTTTTCGGCTCTCTGTATTGCCGCGCTGCTGGGGTTGGGGGCATATGCGGCGGAAGACACCGCGACACCTCCGAGCGACTTCGCCAAAGTTCAGGCGGAGCTCAAACAGCGCGCTCCCGAGGAGTACGCGAAGATCGAAAAACTCGCCGCCACCGATCTCAACGCGGCACTGCGCGAATTCCGCGAAGCCGCCCGCAAACACGATCTGAAGTTGCCGCGCCCCGCCGGAGGCCGCTACCGCCGCGGTCCGGAAAACGGCGACCGGCAGATGCGCGGCGGCTTTCCCGGGCGCGGCGACCGGCAGATGCGCGGCGGGGGTCCGCTGGAAGCGCTGACCGCCGACGCCAAACTGCGCGAAAAATTTCCCGTCGAATTCGCCGCCGTCGTCCGCGAACTACTCGCCGCTGAAGACAAGCTGAACAACCTTGCGGAACGCGGCGGCGTCAAATATCCGCCGAACTTCATCTCGCAATTGCGCCGTCTGCACGACAAGGCGCCGAAAAAATTCGCGGCGATCGAAGCCAAAATTGCCGCCGATCCCCGCGAAGGCATGCGGGAACTCTTCGAACTGGCGCGCGAACAGGGCATCGAACTGGTGATGCCGATGATGCGCGGCAGACGCGGCGGCCGCGGCAATCCCGACGGGCACGGCGGCGACTTCGCCGACGAGAAACCCGCTCCGCGCAAATTGAGCACCCCGCCGCTGCGCAAACTCCGCGAAAAATTTCCCGAGGAGATGCGCCGATACGAATCGTTGCGGCAGGAGGATCCCGCCGCCGCGACCAGACTGCTGCGGGAACTCGCGGAAAGACTCGAGCGCGAAAAGGGGAAATGACCGGGAGGGGGAAACGGTCATTCCACAGGGGCACGGCGCAAAATGGCGAAGATGCTGAAAATCGGGGAAATCAAAAACTTCACGGTCATATCGTTCAACTCCGCGGCGATCTGCGGCGGAGTCTTCGCCATGCGTGCCGGCCGCTGGCATCTCTGCTGCACCTCCGCCCGGGACCTCGCCGGAGCCAAGGACCGATCCCAGCTCTGGCGCGAATTGCGGCATGAACTCCACGGCGGCTCCGACCTCGTCGTGCTGACCGGAGCCGTACCCGGCGGCGTGTTCTTCAGCTTCGACACCATAACGCTCCCCGTGCGCGAACAGCGCGAGGCGCTGACGATGGAACTGCCGCGCCAGATGCTGAAGCCGCCGGACGATCCCGTGTTCCAGTTCCTGACGGTCGGGCGCGGCGACTCCGACGACACCGGGATCCTCAACGTCTACGCCTTCGAACGCAATGCGCTGGATACGCTGACGGCGCTGCTCGGCCGCGGACACCTCCGCGCCGACGAACTGATACACCCCCTGCTGACGGTGAGACCGGACGATCCGGCGGTCTACCTGCCGGGGATCGACCCCGGATTCTTTTTCGAAAACCGCAAGTTCCACCGCTGCGCTCCCGGCAGCGGAGCGGCGGACGCCGCCGCGAAGTGGAAGCGGATCATGGAACGCGAATTCGTCTGCGACGTTCCGCTCCCCGATCTCGGGGAATTCCTCCCCGTCCTGATCGTCGCCCGCTTCATCGCCGCCGAGGAGTTCCACCGCCATCGCAAGGCACTGGAAGTGATGCCGCGCGAACTGCATCCCGTCCGCTACCGCCGTCAGCTCCGCCTGACCGCCGTGCTCGGCGCGGCGCTGCTGCTGACCATGCTCTGGAGCTGCGGCAGAGAGCGCTGGCAGGACTTCCGGAGTTACCGCGAGGTCGTCGCCGAGACCGAGGCGCTGCAGCGCGAGAACGACCGGATGCAGAGTGCGCTCCGCCGCTCCGGCAAGGAGCAGAAGGACATCGCGAAAGCCATAAACACCAACCTCGGCGAAAGCGACGTGCTCGGACAGCTGGCGGATATTTCGCGGCTGCTGCCGCAGGATGTGATGGTCTCCGACTTCCGCTGGGGCGAGACCGGCATCGACCTCGTGCTTCAGAGCGAGAGCGAAAACCTCGACCTCCCCGGCATCCTGAAGCCGCTCGGCCAGTGGAAGGTCGCCGAGATCCACCAGCGGCAGGGGCGCCAGAGCGCCACCACCACCATCACCGCCAAGCTCGTCCCCGCCGACCGCCGCGCCGCCAAAAAGAACAAGAGTGCCAAAGGCGCGAAAGGAGGCAGAAGATGATCGGTCGCGAACAGATCCGCGCCTTCGCCGCCACGCCCAAGGGCAAACTTGTCATCGCCGGAGCGCTGATGGTGACGAGCTGGATATTCCTCGTCGGCTACTTCTTCTCCGACAGCATCTCGGCGTTCGGCGACTCCGAAAGCCTGAGCCGGGCGAGGACCCAGTTGAAACGCACCCGCGCCGCCCACGAGCAGATCGCCGAAAACTATGCGGAACTTCAGGAACAGAAGAAGCGCTACCGCGCCGTCGCCGCCGCCGCGTGGCGGGAAAGCCGCGACGGACAGGTCGAAACCGCGCTGCGCCAGAAGATCACCGAAGCCGTCGCCAAGCTGGAATTCAAGCTTTCCAGCCTCGGATCGGTGAACACCGGACGCATCAACAACGAACTGTACTATGCCGATATCGACGTTTCCGCCGAGGGCAAGCTGGACGAGATCGCCAACCTCATCGCCGCGCTGGAGGATATCCGCCCCGCCCCGATATGGAAGCGCCTCAACCTGCGCCCCGACAACCGGCCCCGGCCGCAGACCGTTGCCGGAGCCGATTCGCTCAATCTCGCGCTGCAAAACCTGAACATCGAATACACGCGGGTCGCGATGAACGGCACGCTGCGGATGATCTGCGCCGACGACAACTCCGTCCCCGGCAAGGAAAGGAGCGTGAAACCATGAAGACGCTGATCGTCGTCATCAACATCGTGCTCGCGCTGCTGCTGGCGGGGACGGCGGTCTCCGCCCTGCGCAGTTCGCCGAATACGCCGGGCGCGGCGCACCGCCGCCGCGCCGCCGCCGGAAAGAACGATCCGGGGCGCAAAAACGCCGCGGCGCAGCCGAATACGCCGAAAACGCTCTCCCGCGAGGAAAAGGTCAAAGCGATCCTCGCCGCCGACATCTTCAACCCCGAGCGCACCCCCAACGCCGCGTTCGGGCGGCGCGGCAACCGCATGGAACTCACGCTCGTGGGCACCTTCGAAGCGGGCAAGGTCCGCGGCGCGGTGATCCTCTGCCGCACCAACACGCGGCAGATCAACCCCTTCATGCGGATGATGTGGGGCGGCGGTCCTCCGGGCGCGTCGGGCATGATGCCCGGGATGCCGGGCGGCGGACGCGCCGGCGTCCGGCGCTTCATGGCGGGGATGAACCAGAACAACCAGCGCCGCAACAACGACGCGGTGAAACAGTACGTCCGCCTCGGCGAGACGATGCCCAACGGTTACACGCTGGCGGCGCTCACCCGCACCCGCGCCACGCTGACGCGCGGCGGCGACAAGATGGAACTGGAACTGCAGATGCCCTCCCGGAACCAGAACGGCGGTCGCCGCAACGCTCCCGCGCGGCTCAACGTGAACCAGCAGCTCCAGCAGGCGCAGCTGCAGACCCAGCAGATGATGGTCCGCGCACTGATGGAGATGCGCGGCGGCGGCAACCGTCCGGGCGGCAACCGCGGCGGTGGCAACCGCGGCGGACGGCGGTAAAGACGATTATGAAATGTTTTCATGAAAATAAATCCATATGAACAATAGAGTACGGGAAATGATGATGAAAAACGGAAAACTGCCGTTCCGCATCGCCGGATGGTGCGGAGTGCTCGCCGCCGCGATGACGCTCTGCCTGTGTACGTCGTGCGCCTCCGACGAGGAAGCGAAGAAGGAAGAAACCGCTCCGGAGACCGAAAAGAAGGAAGATCGCTTCGCATTCCTCCGGCGTGATGAAAAAGAGCATCCCACCGCCTCGCGGCATACCGACAAGAGCGAACCGGACGAGGCGGGGTCCAACGCCTTCAAACCCCGCCCCGCCGTGACCGACGACCAGCTCAAGCAGCTGGAAAAGGGCAAGGGACCCGCGGACAAGACGGCGGCGCCGGAGCCGGGCAAGGACGGCAAAAAAGCCGCCCGCAAGACCTTCTACGACGACTTCGTGGCGCTCAACGGCGACGAGGAGATCCCGGTGTCGCTGATCTTCAACAGCGCGCCGCTGTTGGACGTGCTCTCCGCCTTCGCGGACATCCTCGGCTTCAACTTCGTCGCCGACAGCGACCTGCGCAGCGTGGTCACGCTGAACCTCAACTCCACGATGACCCGCCGCGACCTCTGGAACACCTTCGACCGGATGCTGTACGTCGCCGGAGCCACCGCCCGCGTCGACGATTCGCTGGTCCGCATCATGGCGCGCAACAAACTCGCCGGTCAGCCCGACCAGAAAGCCGGAAACGGAAACGGCAGCAACATCCTCTATTTCCCGCTCACCACCGCCACCGCCCGCGAAGCGACGATCCAGCTGCGTCCCTTCCTCGCCCCCGGCGGCGTCTGCATCGAACTCAGCCGCCCCAACGCGGTCATGGTCTGCGACACCCCGGAGAACATGGATAAGCTCCGCCAGATCCTCGAATGCATCGACCGCAACGGCCGCCAGAACTGGCCGCGCGCCGTGGTCGGCTGCCGCAATGTGCTGCCCAACAAGCTCATCACCGAATTGCAGGAGGTGCTGCCGGTGCTGGGCTTCTACGTCGTCAAGCCCAACGACCGCAACGAACCCCCCGGCTCGGTGCAGCTGATCGGCCTCGACCGCCTCGGCGTGGTCGTCGCCACCGCCGCCACTCAGGAGGCGATCGTCGAGATCCGCAAGTGGATCGAACTACTCGACACCGCCGACAACGACGAACAGGAGCGCGTCTTCGTCTACAAGGTGCGCCACACCAAGGCCTCCAATCTGGCGCGCGCCCTCGCCGTGATCTACGAGGTGCAGGGCACTTCGCTCTACATCGACACCGACACCGGGCGCACCCGCATCGAGACCGTCAACTCGCAGGTCAACCGCGCCGCCAACTCCGCCCGCACCACCGCGGCGAGCCTCGCCAACCGCAACAGCCACACCGCCGTCGCCAACGCCGCGAACAATCTGCAGATCGACAAGGGGTCCAACCTCTTCGCCAACATCACCCGCATCTTCGCCGACGGCACGCTGAACCGGCTCGTGATCCGCACCACTCCGCGCACCTACGCTTCGATCAAGGCGCTGCTGGACCGGCTCGACGTGGTCCCGGCGCAGGTGCTGCTGCAGGTGCTGGTGGTCGAAGTGACCCTCTCCGAGAGCACTCAGTTCGGACTGGAGTTCTCCGGACACGGCACCGGCAACGACATCACTTCGCTCTTCGGCACCAACTACGCCGCGGGCGGCGGCACGCTCAATCCCTTCACCCACGAGAACATCTACAACGACGCCGGGCAGATCATCGGTCAGCAGACCCAGGTCTCCACCGGCGACCAGCGGCAGACCGGCGGCACCTTCTACCTCGGCAAGACCAACGATCCGCAGGGGCGCTTCGGGTACATCCGCGCGCTCGCCGGGAACGGGCTCGTGAAGGTCATATCCTGCCCGCAGATCCTCGTATCCAGCCACACCAAGGCGAACATCCAGGTCGGCAGCCGGGTGCCGGTGATAAAAAGCACCTACACCAGCACTTCGAGCAACGGGTCGTCCCAAAACTCGATCGACTACGAGAACACCGGCATCATCCTGACCGTGACCCCGCAGGTGACAAGCACCGACCTGATCTCGCTCGACGTCAAACAGGAGTTGTCGCAGGCGGTGACCAACACCAGCAGTTCGCTCGACTCGCCCGAGATCAGGAAGCGCACCGTCGAGACCGCCATGACCATCGCCGACGGTCACACCATGATCATCGGCGGATTGATCCAGGAAAAGAAGAACGACAACCTCGATTCGCTGCCCTTCATCAACAAGATCCCGCTGATCAACCGCCTCGTCGGCAACACCAACGCCGAAGTCGAACGCAGCGAGGTGCTGGTGATGGTGACGGGGTACATCGTCGACGAGCACAGCCCGGTCGAAGATATGATCAAGCGCTACAACGAAGCCATTGAGGCGCTCAACAAGCATGACAAAACGCTCGGCGACCGTCCGGAATCCAAGGACAGCAAACCGAAACTTTTGACCGACAAGGATTTCTGGCTGTGAGCACCCGGCAGGAAACCGATTTCCATGCGGCGATGGAAAAACTCGCCGAACTGCTTGCGGAGCGCTTTCCAGGCTTTTACGATCCCGCCGCGCCCGAGGCCTCCGACGCCAAGCTGCTCAAGGAGGGGCGTATCGCGGAAAACGAACTCCTCGAGTTCTACAACCGCGCCTTCGGCACTCCGCCGCTCGACGAAAACGAACTCGCCGCCCCCGAACTTTTCCCCGGCGGCTCGCAGGAGTTCTTCAGCGCCCACGCCTGTCTGCCGCTCGAATGGGACGAAAAGTGCGTGACCTTCCTCGTGAGTTCGCCCTACCAGATGGAGGAACTCGCCTACCTCGCCGAACGCAACTGGGGGCTCGGCGTCAACTTCCGCTTCGCCCGCAAGGCGCTGATCGAACGGCTGATATCCAAGCAGCAGAACGCGGAGGAGGAGGAAACCAGCGCCTCCCCCGACGACGAAAACACGCTGCGCACCATGGCGGGCGAAGCCCGGATCGTCCGGCTCGTCAACGACATCTTCACGCAGGCGATCGAACTCGGCGCCAGCGACATCCACGTCGAACCCGGCGAGGAGTCCGTGTCGGTGCGCTGCCGCGTCGACGGCGTGCTGACCGAGATCATGAGCTGCCCGCTCAAGGAGTTCCCCGCCATCGCCTCGCGCATCAAACTGATCGGCGGGCTCAACATCGCCGAGAGCCGTCTGCCGCAGGACGGGCGCACCAACATCAAACTCGGCCGCCTCGATCTGGATATGCGTATCAGCACCATCCCGATCCTCACCGGCGAAAGCATCGTGCTGCGGCTGCTGAATCAGGACGCGCTGACCTTCGACCTCAAGACCCTCGGCATGTCCGAGGAAAATCTCAAGCGCTTCGAGAAACTGATCTCGATCCCCCACGGCATGATCCTCGTCGTCGGCCCCACCGGCAGCGGCAAGACCACCACCTTGTACAGCGTGATCAATCAGCTGAACGATCAGAAAAAGAAGATCATCACCATCGAGGACCCCGTCGAATACAAGACCCGCGGGCTCTGCCAGATGCAGGTCAACCACAAGATCGGCGTCACCTTCGCTTCCGGGTTGCGGCACATCGTGCGTCAGGACCCCGACATCATCCTCGTCGGCGAGATCCGCGACCGCGAGACCGCCGACATCGCGATCAACGCCGCGCTGACGGGACACCTCGTACTGAGTACGCTCCACACCAACGACGCCGTCGGCGCCGTGACCCGGATGCTCGACATGGGCGTCGAAAACTTCCTCGTTTCCAGCGCGCTTTTCGGAGTGCTGTCGCAGCGCCTGGTGCGCAAGATCTGTCCGCAGTGCCACGGCAAGGGCAAGACCGGCAACTATCAGAAATGCAAGCGCTGCAACGGTTCGGGCTTCAAGGGGCGGAGCGGTATCTTCGAACTGCTGATCGTCAGCGACGAACTGCGCGCGGCGATCAACCGCAACGTATCCAGCAACGAACTTCAGGAGATCGCCGTCCGCGGCGGCATGACCACCTTGAAGGAGGACGGTCTCGCCAAGGTCGCCGCCGGGATCACCACGCAGGATGAACTCAACCGCTCCACCGCCGAACTATGAGTGTCTACCGTTACATCGCCGTCGCCCCCGGCGCCGCCCCCGGCGAAGTGCTGATCGAGGCGGATAACGAAAAGGAGGCGCTGAACAAGCTCCGCAGCCGCCAGTTGCGTCCGATCCGCTACTGCGGGGAGGTCGACGAGGAGGGCGGCAACGCCTTTTCGCTGCACCGCAAGAAGATCAACACCTTTGAGTTCACCCGCCAGCTTTCGCCGCTGCTCGATTCGTTCATCCCGCTCGAACGGGCGCTCGGGATCATCGCCGACAGCACCTCCGAAAAGGATCAGCGCGACTTCGTGAACTCGCTGCGGCAGGGGCTCCACGAGGGCAAGAAGTTTTCGGAGCTGGTGCGTCAGCACGGCAAACTCTTCCCCGGCTACTACGCGAACCTCATCGAAAGCGGCGAAGAGACCGGCTGTCTGCCCGACGTGGTGCGGGAACTGCACAAATTCATGGGCGAGAGCAAGGAACTCAAGGACTTCGTCGTTTCCAGTTCGATCTACCCCCTCGCCATATTGACCATCACGCTGATCGTCACGGTGCTGCTCTTCACCGTCTTCGTGCCGCGCTTTTCCAAGATCTTCCTCGACATGGGACGCGATCTGCCGCCCACGATGCAGATGCTCACCGGCGTCAGTACCTTCTTCGCGTGGGCGTGGTGGCTGATCCCGCTGGCGCTGGTGCTGCTGTTCTTCGGTCTGCGCGCGATGCTCGGCGAAAACGAACTGCGCTGGCGCTGGAGCAAGTTCGTGCTGAAGCTACCGCTGCTGGGACGGGTGATGGTCGATCTCGAGATGTGCAAGTACATCCGCACGCTCGCCATACTGATCTCAAACCACGTCGAGATCATCCGCACCGTCCGGATCTCGGGGCGGATCATCTCCAATCCGGTGATCGCCCGCGCCTTCGACGGCATCGACCGCAAGCTCAAGAGCGGCGACAAACTTTCGGGCGCCTTCCGCGACAACCCGTTTCTGCCCTCCAGTCTGACCCCGATGCTCCGCGTCGGCGAGGAGTCGGGCACCGTGGGCGAAATGCTGGTCAAGATCGCCGAAAACCTCGAAAACGACACCAAACTCAAGATCAAACGCCTCTTGAGTCTCTTCGAACCGGCGGTGATCGTCTTCCTCGCCGGAGTGGTTCTGGTCGTGGTGGTATCCATCTTCATCGCCATGATGGAGATCAATTCAATAAGTCAGGGAGGGTAATGCTTCTATGAATCGCAATCGCAAAATCCGCCGCAGCGCCTTCACGCTGATCGAAGTGGTGGTGGTCATCATGATCCTCGTCACGCTCGCCGGGGTCGCCACGCCGCTCTACATGAACTACGTCAAGAAGGCGAACGTCGGAGCCGCGAAGACCCAGGTCAAACTGATCGACGACGCGCTGATGCAGTACAAACTCGACGTCGGCAGTTTCCCGAGCGCCGACGCCGGACTTCAGGCTCTGGTCGAAAACACCGACAACAACGAAAAGTGGAACGGCCCCTACCTGAAGCCAGCCGTCGTGCCCAAGGATCCGTGGGGCAACGAGTACGTCTATACGATCCCCGGCGAGGACGGGCGCGAGTACGACCTGTCGAGCCTCGGCGCCGACGGTCAGGTCGGCGGCACCGGCGACAACGCCGACATCAACAACTGGGAGTAGCGGGCAGCGTTCCGCGCGCCCGCCCTCCGTTTCGGACGGAACCGTTTTCATGATCCGCCGCTTCACGCTGCTGGAACTGGTAGTCGTCATCACGGTGATCGCGTTGAGCACCGCGCTGGCGGTGACCACCTTGCGCAGCGAATCCGACGCGCGGGCGATGGAGAACTTTTCGCAGAACCTCGAAGCCTACTTCGCCCGCGTGCGTTACCGCGCGACCGAGGAAGGATGCACCTGGGACGTCTACCTCAACACCGACGCCCGCGCCTTCGCCGCCTGCCGGCGCATGACCGCAGCCGAACACGAGGAACTGAGTTTCAGCGACGAAGCTCCGCCGCCGGTGCTCAAGTGGAGCTACCCAGAAAAGATCACGATCTCCGCCGTCGAGAACCGCGGCGAACCCGTCGTCGAGACCGCCGAAAAGAAGGTCTCCATCGTCGAACAGCGGCAGCAGGACGAGGATACGGCGAACGCCGAATACCTCCCCGAAGGCGAACGGACCTTCCGTTTCTACGCCGACGGCTTCGTGGGGGGAACGCACCTCGTCGAGGTGGAATGCGGCGAACTCGCGCGCAAGTACGAGATATCCCCCCTCACCGGGCGGCTGATCGAAGTCAAGGAGGAGGAACCCAAATGAAACGGCTCCCCCGGACCCGGCGATTCACCTTGATCGAAGTCGTGGTGGCATTGGCGATATTGTCGCTCAGCCTCGCCGGACTGCTCCAGCTGTCGATCAGCGCGAGTTCGCGCGTCGCCGGAGCGGTCGAAAAGTGGGAGTCCGAGCACATGCTCGCCCAGGCCGCCGAATACCTGATGCTCCAGAACCAAGACAACACCACCATCCCCGAAGAGTTCTTCCCCTACCCCGGATACTCCGTCGAGGTCAACTGCGGCGACCCCGAGGGGCTGCCCGAGGACTATGAGGATCTGGAGGGGCAGCTGCCGCTCCTGCGCTGGAACATCGCCATAATGCGCCAGTCCGACGGCAAGACCATGGCGGAAGTGAACATCGACCGATTCGACTATGAAGACCGCGACGAATAAGAAAAACTTCACGCTGATCGAGATGGTCGTCGCCATGGCGGTGATGCTGATGGTCGCCATGATCATCGGCAGCGCCGGCAAGATTTTCTACGACGGCTACAACCGCGCCGTGCGCGCCACCGGAAGGCTGCGGGAGTACATGGCGATCGACCGCATCTGGGACGGCGCCGTGCGCAACGCCGTGCCCTTCAAGTGGGTCGACTCCGAGGGCGTGTCGCGCTTCGTCTTCGCAGGCGAGCAGGACACCGTGATGTTCACCGCGTTGCGCCGCGCCGACGATCAGACTCCGGGAGCGTTGATCTTCATCCGCCTGCGCCTCGAGGAGGACGAACTCGTCGCCTACTACTCGTACTATCCCCGACCGCCGTGGGACGAGGAATACGACGAGGATCCCCAGTACTTCACCCGGGAGGTCATCGCCGCCAATATCGCCTCCGTCGCTTTCCAGTACGCCGAGGAGAGCGAATCCGAGGAGGCGGAGATCGAATGGTTCGACGTCTGGGACGAAGACGAACACGCCGCCATTCCCCTCGCCATCCGCATGACCGTCGAGTGGAAGGACGGCCGCCGGGAACACTGGCTGCGCCGCACCGCCGGCACCTCGCTCCACAGTTCCTTCGGCTACCGCCTGCCGCCCGAAAACAGCACCGCCAACACGGGAAACTGAACCATGCAGATACGACATGCCGCCCACGATCCGGAATCCGGCGCCGCGCTGATCTCGGTACTGTGCCTGATCTTCACCGCCGGAGTGCTCACCACCGCCGCGCTCGCCCTCGCCAAGGCGGGCAGTTTCAACGTCGGATCGCACGTCCGGCTGCAGCGCTCCATGCTCGTCGCCGAGGGCGTCGCCAACCGCGTGCAATGGCTGATCGCCGCCGACCGCAGCTACTACTCCAGCACCGAACAACTGGGCGAAGCCATCTACGACGACTACGACTACGACCGCTACATGGCGGACCGCGTTCCCCATGTGATCGACTACTACGGCGAGGAGGTCCAGTTCACCATCTCCGACGCCGCCAGCGGGATCGATCTGTCCTCGTCCGCCTACGCATCCAGCCTAAACTCGCTCGCCGCCAACCACGACGACGACACCGACTGGACCGACGCCGTCACCGCGCTGCGCAGTCAGATCGCCGACTACATCGATTCCAACGGCGACACCACCGGCGACGACGGCTTGGAAGAACCCAACTACGACGAACTCGGCATGAAGCCCCTGCCCCGCAACGCCGCCATGCAGTTCCGCGAAGAACTGCTCTATCTGCCCGCCTTCCGCGACCTTTTCACCACCGACCGTCAGGGGCGGCTCAGCGACATCCGGCTGATCCCTCCCGCCGATACCGTGACGCTGTCGGGGGCGCCGTCGCTGCTCAACGCCTCCGACGACATGCTGAAATCCTACTGCAAGCTCGAAGACGGCGAGGTCTCCGAGGTCCGCGAAGCGATCGACGCCTGGATCGACGAACGCACCCCGCTGAGCGAAACGCTGGATGCCGAACTCCTCGCCAAACTGTCCCCGCTCGCCCGCACCGAAAGCGGCAACTACACCGTCACCGTCGAGGCGCCGAAATCTCGGAAGCGCCCCTTCAAGCGCCTGACCTTCAGTTTCGCCGCGTTTCCCGTTTCCGGTCCTCCGGAGGATAAGGTACGCTATCTCGAGTGGATGTTCTACTGATGCGGATGTATATTTCATGATATGAATGCTTTCGGGAAAAAACTGCTGCCGCTCGTACTGATGCTGGCGTTCTTCGCTCCGGGCTCCGCCCCCGAGGCGCGCGCGATGGACCCCGTGACCATCGCCATCCTCGCGCCACTCGCCATCAAGGGCGCCAAGATCGCCGCCCCCTATGTGGTCCGCGGCTTCATCTGCGGCTGCAAGCATCTGGGCAAAATGTGCATCGACGTCGGCAAGATACTCAATCTGCCCCTCGGGCTCTGCCAGATGACGCTCGGCGCACCTTTCGGATACACCAAGACCGGCGTCAACAACTGCTGGTACGGTGTACAGGCTCCGTTGAAACTGGCATTCGACGCGCTGATGCTGCCGATCGCCTTCGCCGGCATCGATCCGCCGGGCTAAAGCCGACCGCGCCGAATGCCGCCATCAAATCACCACACCACACACGTCAAGGAATCCATCATGTTCATCGACCCCGCCGAATCCGCGCTCATCGTGATCGACCTGCAGGAACGGCTCGCCCCCGCGATGTCCGACTTCGAATCCTGCGCCAAAAACGCCGAACTCCTCATCAACGGCGCCCGCGAACTCGCACTCGACGCCATCGTCACCGAGCAGTACCCCAAGGGCCTCGGCGCCACCTTGCCCCGCTTCCGGGAAATTCTGCCGGGGGATACCCCCGTCATCGCCAAGACCGGTTTCTCCGTCTTCGAGGAAGCCGCCTTCCGCACCGTTCTATCCGCCCGTCCCCGCAAAAATTTGATCCTGTGCGGCATCGAAAGCCACGTCTGCGTGCTGCAAAGCCTCTTCGACGCCCTCGAACGCGGATTCCGGGTCTTCCTCGCCGCCGACGCCGTCACCAGCCGAAAAACCGCCGACCGCGATCTGGCGATTCAGGCCGCCCGCGCCGCCGGTGCCACGGTGGTGAGCGCCGAAGCGCTGCTTTTCATGATGTTGCGCGACGCCAAAAATCCCGCGTTCAAAGCGGTGAGCAAACTCGTGAAGTAGGATAAACCGACACGGCGGCGGCAGATGCGGAGGAGCGCCCCGCGTTTCACCGCAGTTGGGAGATGCCTTCGACGGTTTCCATGAAGGCGACGCGCGGCAGGTTGCCGAGGTCGTCCTTTTCGGTGCGCGTGCCGTCGATGCGGAAGTACATATCCTCCTCGCCCTCGAACATCGCCACCTTCTTGAAAGACTTTTCGGCGGGGCCGGGGCCGACGATCAGCGAATAGACGCCCTGATCGGGCCAGTTCTGCACCAGATCGTCCTTGGTTATCACGTCCATGACCGCCTGACCGTCGCTCCAGAAGTACACCTGAAGCTGTCCGATCACGCCGTCTTCGATGTCGGCGGCGGTGATGACGACCGCCTCGGCGGTCAGAAGTTCTCTTGCTTTGGCGACGATCGCCTTCGTTTCCGCCATGATCACTTTTCCTTCTGCGCTTTGTTGCGTCTGGTCTCCTTGCGCTGCTGCGCAAGTTCGATCGCCGCCAGTTTCCGCGTCTGCTGGAGGTCCACCGACGGCTCCGGCACCCGGATCTTCATATCCTCCAGCGTCTGCAGGATGATCTGCGACACCGCCAGATTGCGGAAAGTCTTGTTGTTCGCCGGGATCACGAACCACGGTGCCGCCGCACTCGAACAGTGCGTCAGCGCCGCCTCGAACGCCGCGATGTAGTCGTTCCAGAACTTGCGTTCCGGATAGTCGTTGGCGCTGATCTTCCAGTGCTTCGCCGGACTTTCCAGCCGCCGCATGAAGCGCCGCAGCTGTTCATCCTTGCTGATGTGCAGATAGAACTTGACGATCCGCGTCCGGTGGAAGTTCAGCAGTTCCTCGAAGTGGTTGATCGCCTTGTAGCGGAACTCGATCTCGCGCTCCGAAGCGAAGGCGTGGACCTTTTCGACCAGCACCGCCTCGTAGTACGAACGGTTGAAGATCACCACTTCGCCCGTGCGCGGCGCCACCGTATGCACCCGCCACAGAAAGTCGTGCGACTGTTCCAGCTGGGTCGGCGTCTTGAAGGACTGCACCCGGCAGCCCTGCGGGTTCATGGCGGCGAAGACGTTGTTGATCGTGCCGTCCTTGCCGCCGGCGTCCATCGCCTGCAGCACGATCAGCAGCGACTGGCGGTTTTCGAAGTAGAGGTCGTTCTGCAGCCGGGCGATGCGGCGGTTGTTCTCCCCGAGCAGTTTGAGCGCCTTTTCCCGATCGCCGAAATCCACGGGCGGTTCGGGGTCCCAATTGCGCAGATCCACCCGGGTTCCGGGGGCGATGCGGAATCTTTCGTACAAGGTGTTCATGGCGTCCTCCGACACGGAAAAATCATCCTTCCCGCCGTTTCGGCAGCAGCAGCACCGTGCAGTGGGCGGCGATCCCCTCGCCGCGCCCGGTGAAGCCCAGTCCTTCGGTCGTGGTCCCCTTGACCGACACCCGGTCGGGGAAAATATCGAGCGCGGCAGCGACGCGCCGACGCATCTGTTCGCGGTACGGGGCGATCTTCGGGCGCTCGGCGATAATGGTGAGGTCGATATTGCCGATGCGCCAATTGCCGAATACCGGCATCGCCCAAACCCGGCGCAGGAGTTCGAAACTGTCCGCGCCGCGCCAGCGCGGATCGGAATCGGGGAAGTGCTCTCCGATGTCGCCGTGCGCGACCGCCCCCAGCAGAGCGTCCGCGATGGCGTGCAGCGCCGCGTCGGCGTCGCTGTGTCCGTCGAGTCCCAGTTCGAACGGGATCTCGACTCCACATAAAAAAAGCCGCCGCCCCGGTACGAGGCGGTGGACATCGAAGCCGCTGCCGATACGCAAATCGGTCATGGCGGTAAACGCTTGCCGCTTACTTCTTCTTCGCGGCGGCCTTGGCGCGCTCGGCTACACGCTCCAGATAAGCCTTGCGGCGGCGGCGTTTCTCGATCTTGTTGATCTGCTGACCCATGATATTTTTCCTTGTTTTTGCGGTTATGTATGCCGTTTGTTGGAAAATATACTCCATGTGGCGGCATTTTTCAAATTTTCCGCGCGCCATGAATTGTTTTTCCGGCGATGGATGGTTATATTCTACGGCAAATACTATTGAGAAAACACCTACGGAGAATGAGGGTCATGAAAAGATACATGCTTATCTGGCTGGCGGTGCTGGGCATTGCCGTCACGCTGCACGGAGCTTTCCCGGCGCCGGAGAAACTGCAGGAGCTGATCGGCTCGGCGACGGCGGAAAAGTATCCCAACGCCGACACCGTGACCGTTTACGACGGTTCGCATGTCGTCTACCAGCGCGACGGGCTCGCGGAAGTTACCGAGGAGTTCTGCATCAAGGTGATGACCGAAGCCGGACGCGACATCCTGCGCAACCTGAAATTCGGCTTCGACAGCGACTACGGGACGCGCACCGTGCTGCAGGCGGCGGTGATCAAGCCGGACGGCAAACGGATCCCGGTGGATCTGAAAAAGTACTCCTCGGTCGCGATCAGCGCCCAGTCGATGGGGAGCAACATCTTCACGCCGACCAGAAAGGTGCTGTCGGTCGACTTTCCGGAACTGGAGATCGGCGACGCCGTCGCGGCGACGCTCATGACAAAAAGCATCAGGACCCCGTTCCCCGGCATCTATTCGGAGGAATTCATGCTGCAGGACGACTATCCGCTGCTGCTCGCCGAAGTCACGGTGGACGCGCCCGAAACGCTGCCGCTGCGCTCGATCGCCGTCAAGGACAAGGCGGAAGACACGGTGGAACGCCACCCGGACGAGCGCAAAAACGGCCGCATCGTGTACCGCTGGACCGCGCGGAACGTGCCGCAGGTGCTGCCCGAACCCAACATGCCTCCGATCCGGGGCGTCGCCCAGCGGCTGCTCGTAAGCACCGCGCAGAACTGGCAGGAACTGTCGCGCTGGTACTGCGATCTCTGCCGTCCCCGCCTCGACGCCGTGGACGATGCGCTCAAAGTCGAGGTCAAAAAACTCACCGCCGGAGCGAAAAACGACACGGAAAAGGCGATGGCGCTCTTCCAGTTCGTCTCGCAGAAGATCCGCTACACCGGACTCAACAACGAGGACAAGGCGCCGGGCTTCGAACCTCACGACGTCCGCGACACCTTCCACCAGCGGCACGGCGTCTGCCGCGACAAGGCGGGACTGCTGACGGCGATGATGGAACAGGCGGGGCTCAAGGCTTACATGACGCTGTTTTACGCGGGCAAGCCTCCGGTCGACGCCGAGGTGCCGGCGAGCCGTTTCAACCACGCAATAGTCGCCTGGGAGGTCGAGCCCGGCAAGTATCAGCTGATGGACCCGACCTTCGAGACCACCTCGGAGTTCTTCCCCGCGTGGATGGCGAACCAGAGTTACCTCGTCGCGCGTCCGGAGGGCGAAACGCTGCGGCGTTCCCCGTCGCCGGATCCGTCGTACAACGCGTTGAACATCCGCACCGACGGCGCCATCGATCCGCAGGGTAAACTTCGGGCGACCAGCGTGATCGACTTCGGCGGCGTCAACGATCAGATGTACCGCAGCGCCTTTTCGCGGCGCAGTCCGGATGCGATGCGCCAGCTCTTCGCCCGCAAACTGCAGCAGGCGCTGCCCGGAGCGAAGATCGACAAGTTCAAGGTGTCGCCGGAGGATGTGCGCGACATGAGCAAGCCGCTGCAGATCGTCATGGACTACCTCGTGCCGGAGGCGCTGGACTTCGTAGCCGGGACCGAGGTGATGCCGCTGCCCGAACTTTCGCGCGTTTTCGGGATCGCGGGCTACATGCTCGCGGATATCGACCTCGACACCCGCAAGCATCCGCTGCTCTTCGACACGACCGCAGTGACGCGCGAAAGTTTCACGCTCACGCTGCCGGATTCGGTGCAGTTGCTGCCGCTGCCCGAAGCCGCGAAGGGTTCCGCCCCGGGGATCGAGTGGAAACGGGAACTCGAATTCAACGACGGCATCGTACGCGGCAACGCGGAACTGACGGTGGCGCAGATGGAGATCGCGCCGCGGGATTATCCGCAACTCAAGCAGGCATGGCGGGAGTACACCGCCGCCGCGTCGCTGCTGCCGCTGTACCGTCCCCATTACGCCGCCGTTCCGGTGGGGAAACTTGCGGAGACCTTCCCCGACGCCGACTCGTTTCTGGAACGCGACCGGACCGCGATCGAACTCGGCGCCGGCGGGATCAGCATCATTTCCGAGCAGCGGCGGTACATCCTCAACTACGCTGGGGTCAAGAAAAATTCCGAAATAAAGATCGCCTACTTCCCCGCCTTCGAGGACGTGGAGATCCACGCTAAGGTGACGGCTCCCGACGGCAACAGCCGGGAACTCAAACCCAAGGAGATCGTCAATATGGACGCGCCGTGGGTGGCGGGAGCTCCCCGCTATCCCGGCGAGCGGATCAAGGTCGCGGTGCTGCCGGGGGTGTGCGCCGGATCGGTGATCGACAGCACCGTGATCCGCACGACGCAGCGCATCGGTTTCTTCAGCCGGGAATTCATCTTCGGCGACCGGGTGCCGACCGCCAAATCCGAGTTCGAGATGCACTTTCCGCGCCGTTCCGGGCTTCGCCTCGCGCCGCCTCCCGCCGGGAGCGATTTCACGACCGCGGATCAGGGGGATTTTCGCGTCTGCAAATGGCGCATGACCGATCTGCCCGCCATCCCCTCCGAGTCGATGCAGGCGCCCGCTTCGCTCTTCGTGCCGACGGTGCGCGCCTCCGACGGCGATTACCCGACATACGCGAAACAGTTGGATGAAGCGCTGCGCAAAGCGGCGGCGGCGCCGGCGCCGTCGGCGGATCTGCTGATCGCCAAACTGCGCGCGCCGGGAGACGACCCCAAACAGCTGGCGCTCAAGATCCGCGACGCCGTGGCGAAGAAACTGCGCGCCGCCGGTCCCGCGTTCAGCCGGCTGCCGTTGGATCGTCTCACCCCGCCCGAGCAGACCCTTTCCGACGGCTACGGCAACAGCGCCGACCGTGCGACAGTCATCGCCGCGCTGCTCAACCGCGCAGGGATCGAATACCGTTTCCGCGCCGTTTCCGATCTGCCGTTCCTGCCGCAGAACACCCGCCGGCTCAAGGAATTGCCCCTGAACATCTTTTCCGGGATACTGGTCTACATCCCGTCGCTCGACCTCCATTTGAACGACACCGACCAGTACGCCGTTCCCGGCAGCACCGCGCACGCCGCGATGATCGGGCTGGAGCTCCCCGGCGGCAGTCTCGTGGCGATCCGTCCGCAGCACAAGGCGGATGACGAGACCGTCACCGAGTTCGACATCCGCATCTCCGCCGACGGCGCGGCGGAACTTGCCGTCACCCGGCATTTCTTCGGCATGCTCTGCGGCAGCGAAAAACGCCGCTTCGCCGAGATGACGCCCGAGGAGCGCCGCCAGCACTTCGAGCAGCTGGTCTGCGCTCTTTCTCCGGCGGCGCGGCTGACCGACGCGGGCGAAAGCGACTTTTCCGCCTACCCCGGTACGATCCGTTTCCGCTGCCGGATCGACAAATTCGCCCTGCCGATGGGCGAAAAAATGCAGTTCGAACTGCCCGGTTACGTTTCCGCCCACACCCTCGGCCCCGTCAACTGCGATCGCCGCACTCCGGCGATGCGGAGCCGAGCCGTCCGCCGGAAACTGAAATACCGGATCGAGTTCCCCAACGGTTTCAGAGTCGTCAAGGGGCGTCCGCCCTTCACCGAACTCGGGCGGCGCAACTCCGGATACTACATCGAACACTACTCGGTCACCCGCGACCGGATAGAACTCGACACCCAGATCGTGCTGCCCGTCGAGTTCATCGCCGCCTGCGACTACGTGGAACTGGTCGATCTCGAAAGCGCACTGCTCCGACCCGGCGCGCGCCGGATACTGCTGTCGGGCGGAAAAGCCAAGAAGGAGCGCTGATATGGAAAGTTCTTCTCTGACCGTCGGTCCCATCGAGGAAAACTGCTATCTGGTGCACCTCGAAGCGGCGCACCGGCTCTACGTCATCGATCCCGGCGCCGAAGCCGCCCGGATCGTCGCCGCGGCGCGCCGGTTCGACGGGGTCGTATCAGTGCGGATACTGCTCACCCATGCCCACGTCGATCACATCTCCGCCGCAGGCGCAACGGCGCGGGAGCTCCGCGCGGAAAAGGTGATGATTGACCCCGCCGACCTGCCGCTCTACCGTTCTCCGTACAACGCGATACCGCCCATACTGCCGGCGGCGGACGATCTGCCGGAGACGTCGGACTTCGAGCCGGACGGCGACTTCCGGCTGCTGCGCGTCCCCGGACACACCCCGGGCGGATGCGCCTTTCTGTTCCGGGAGGGAGACGCGCCACTGCTCTATTCCGGCGACACGCTCTTCGCGGGGTCGATCGGTCGCACCGATCTGCCGGGCGGGGACTACGAAACGCTGATTCGGTCGATCCGCGACGAACTGGCGGATCTGCCGCCCGGGACCCGGGTCTTCCCCGGACACGGCGGCACCACCACCATCGGCGACGAACTCGCTTACAATCCATACCTCAGAAACCTAACGAAAGGTCGGTGAAACCACGGTCATGAACGCAACGATCATCGCCAACGCCCGCATCCAGGGCGACTATTTCCAACTCGTCTTCTCCGCGCCCGAAATGGCGGAGCGCGCCGCCGCCGGGCACTTCACGCATATCCGCATCGACCGGCGGCAGGACCGCATACTGCGCCGTCCGTTCAGCATCCACGACACCGACCGCGCCGCCGGCACGGTCACGGTGGTCTACAAAGTCGTGGGGGGCGGCACGGGCGCATTGAGTCAGCTCCGTCCCGGCGACGCCATCGACGCGCTGGGGCCGCAGGGACGCGCCTACTCGCCGCCGGCTGACGACGTTTTACCCGTCGCGGTGGCGGGGGGCTACGGCGCGGCGGCGATGTTCATGCTGACGCGCCGCAAGCCCGGAGTGCTGCTGATGGGCGCGCGGAGCGCGGCGGATGTGATCCTCACCGACCGCTACCGCGACGCGGGCTGTGAAGTGCGCGTCGCCACCAACGACGGTTCGCTGGGGGAAAAGGGCTTCGTGACCGATCTCATCCCGAAACTGCTGGCGGACTATCCGGGGAAAAAATTCTTCTTCTACGGCTGCGGTCCGCACCCGATGCTGATGGCGCTCGCGAAACTGCTGCGCGAACGCGGACTCGACGGGGAGCTCAGCATCGATCAGATCATGTGCTGCGGAGTCGGCGCCTGCTTCGGCTGTGTGGTGAAGGTCAACGATCCCGGCTCCGAAAGCAACTGGCGCTACGCGCGCAGCTGCAGCGAAGGACCGGTTTTCCCGCTCGCGGATGTTTACACGGAATGACAGGGACTGAAAATGGCTGATTTGACTGCAAGACTCGGAAAGATCGTTCTGAAGAATCCGGTGATGACCGCCAGCGGCACCTTCGGATACGGGCGCGAATACCATCGGCTTTTCGACATCACCCGCCTCGGCGCGGTGGTCGTGAAGGGCATCCGCATGACGCCGTCGCACGGCAATCCCACGCCGCGCGTCTGCGAAGTCACGGGCGGGATGCTCAACGCGATCGGGCTGCAGGGACCGGGCGTGGAGAAATTCCTGCACGGGAATGATTACATGCCGTTCCTGCGGTCGATCGGAGCGACGGTGATCGTGAACATCTGGGGCACCAGCATCGCCGAATACGGCGAAGTCGCCGCGCGGCTCGACGCGGAGCCGGAGGGCATCTCCGCGCTGGAAATAAACATCTCGTGCCCCAACGTCAAGGCGGGGGGCGCCGCCTTCGGCACGGATCTGAAACTCGCCGCCGAGGTGGTGCGCACCGTCCGCGCGCGCACCAAACTGCCGCTCATCACCAAACTCAGCCCGAACGTCACGCACATCGCGGACTTCGCCCGCGCCGCCGAAGCGGAAGGCTCGGACGCGGTATCGCTGATCAACACTCTGGGCGCCATGGTCATCGACATCGAAAAGCGCCGTCCGGTGCTCGCCAACCGCTGCGGCGGACTGTCGGGACCGGCGGTTAAGCCGGTGGCGGTCAAGATGGTCTACGAAACGAGCAAGGCGGTGAAGATCCCGGTGATCGGCATGGGCGGCATATCGTGCGGCGCCGACGCGGTGGAGTTTCTGCTCGCGGGGGCGAAGGCGATCGCGGTCGGCACCGCGAACTTCGTCGAACCGGCGGTCTCGCTGGAAATCATCGACTTCATCAACGACTACATGGACCGTCACGGTTTCAAGTCGATCGAGGAACTTTCCGGTGCACTGGAAAGTTGAACCGCCCACTTCGTCGCTTGAGCGCTCTGGAAGCGGGAATCCTAAAAAACTGTACGCAACTGTTTGCAAAGTCGAATTTTTACGCTATGTTGCTGAAATCGGTTGAATACAGGTGGCGCGGAGCGTCGTGTACGACGGAAAAATCGATCGTTTTCGCAGATAATAAATCATCAAACTGAAAGGGCAGAATAAATGGCGAATGTCCATGTGAACGGCGGAGTCGTTTCCAACGGCGTGATGCTCAATTACCCGAATAATATGTTCGTCTACTCCGGCGGCACCGCGAACAACACCATCGTCAACGAAGACGCCTATATCTTCGTTTCCTCCAACGGTAAAGTCGTCGGCACCGTTCTGAACGGCGGCGGCGAACTCGACCTTTACAGCAGCGGCATCGCGAGCGCGACCGTCATCAACTCCGACGGCTACATGGAAGCTCAAGGCAAAGCGATCGGCACCGTGATCAACGATGGCGGTTATCTGACCGTCCTTTCCGGAGGCACCGCCTCCGACACCACCGTCAAAACCGGCGGTGGACTTTATGTGGGCGAAAATGCCATGCTCCGGGGATCGACCGTCGTCGAACAGGGCGGATGGACCACCCTTGACGGGGGCAACGCCTTTACGGGAATCGACGTTCTCGGCGGCAACCTCGTTCTGAGCGCCAGTACCGGCGACTTCTGTATGGTCGAAAGCATCAATGTGAATTCCAACGGATCGCTCACACTGGCAAACGGAGTGGCCACTGTCGTCACGCTCTCCAGTGCCGCCGCCACGATCAAAGCGTCCGGCACGCTTTCCTCGGCCACCTTGGACTCCGCCTCGGTACAGATCCTGAACGGCGCAGAAATCTCCCGCGCAATCGTCAACGACGGCTCGATCGTGACCGCGGCCTCCGGAGCCAGGCTTCAGCACATCACGATCAATCGGGGCGGCATCCTCACGGGCGCCCTGCGCGAAGCCTCCGAGATCGATTTCGAAGGCGGCACGCTCGCATTCGACATCTCGGGCGTTGCCCCCAACAGCGACTTCCTCGTCGACGGGATCTCGTTCACCGCCATAAACATCTCGGAGAACTATTTCTGCACGATCAACGTCGGCCGGAAACAGGCGTACGGCGCCTACACCCTCGTCGAAGACGCCGCCGGATTCGACAACGACAAGACCGTCACCGTGCGTGACACGGCGGGGGGAGAGCTCGGGGAGCTCGCACTCGGCAGCACCACGAACCTCAACGACCTCTATTACACGCTCTGGCTCAACCGCACCACTTACGCGCTGACGCTGACGCTGTCGGACAAAAAAGACACCGCCGCCCCGGAGGTCAGGGATATCAAGGCCAGCACCACGGAATGGACGAATCGGGACGTGACCGTCACCGCCTCCTTCACCGACGACGTGGAGATCTACTCCAAACAGTACCGGATCGGCAACGGCGCATGGCAAACGTACACCGACGGCGTGACCGTATCGGAAAACACGACCGTCTACTTCCAGGCGACCGACACGATGGGGAACGAATCCGAGGTGGTGAGTTACGAAGTCAAGAACATCGACAAGATCGCACCCGACGCTCCGATCGCAACGGCGAACATCACCACGCCCACCAAACAGAATGTCACGGTCACGGCGACCTTCCCGGACGACGCGGCCCAGAGGCAATACAGCCGCAACGGCAATGCCTGGACGTCCTATACTACCGGCGTCGTGATGGTCGAAAACGGCAATGTCCGCTTCCGCGCCATCGACGCGGCGGGCAACATTTCCGAGGTGACGACCGTCAAGGTCGCCAACATCGAAAAGTCCGGCCCGGCCAAGCCGATCGCGACGGCGGACATCACCGCCCCGACGAACAAAAACGTCACCCTCACGGTGACATACAGCAGCAACAGCGCGAAAAAGCAGTACTCCACCGACAAGAAGACTTGGAAGGACTACCAAGGGGCGATCACGGTTGGCAAGAACGAAACGTACTACTTCCGCGCCATAAACTCGACGGGCAGGATCTCCGACATAACGACCTATACGGTCAAGAACATCGACAAGACCGCGCCGGCGGCTCCGAAGGTCAAGTCGAGCAACACCAAGCTGACGAACAAGAGCATCACCATCACGGCGACCTTCTCGAAGGACTCCGACAAGAAGCAGTACTCCTCCGACAACAAGACGTGGCAGAATTACACCAAGGCGGTGTCTATCGACAAGAACGGGACGTACTACTTCCGCGCCATCGACGCGGCGGGCAACAAGTCGAAGGTGGTGAGCATCAAGGTCACGAACATCGACATGACCGCGCCCGGCACCCCGAAGGTCAAATTGAGCAACGCCAAGCCGACGAACAAAAACATCACCCTCAAGGCGACCTTCACGAAGGACTCCGCCAAAAAGCAGTACTCCACCAATAATAAAAATTGGAAGACCTACTCCAAAGCGATCACGGTCACCAAGAACGGGACTTACTACTTCCGCGCCATCGACGCGGCGGGCAACAAGTCGAAGGTGAGGAGCATCAAGATCACGAATATCGACAAGACCGCCCCCGGCGCACCGAAAGTCAATGTGAGCGACACCGCCCCGACCAACAAAAACATCACCCTCACGGCGACCTTCTCGAAGGACTCCGCCAAGAAGCAGTACTCCACCGACAAGAAAAACTGGAGGACCTACTCCAAGGCGATCACGGTCACCAAGAACGGAACGTACTACTTCCGCGCCATCGACGCGGCGGGCAACAAGTCCAAGATGAAGAGCATCAAGGTCTCGAACATCGACAAGACCGCCCCCGCCGCGCCGAAGGTCAGTGTGAGTTCGACCGCTCCGACGGACAAGAGCGTCACCGTTACGGCGACGTTCTCGAACGACTCGGCGAAGAAGCAGTACACCATCGACGGCGGCGCGACGTGGCAGGACTACACCAAGGCGCTGACCTTGAAGACCAACGAGATCATCGTTTTCCGCGGCGTCGATGCGGCAGGCAACCAGTCGAAGGTCAAGTCCGTGACGGTGGACAACATCATGGACAAAACCAACAACACCTGGGAAAACGCCGAGAAGGCGCCGGAGCATATCTTCGCCGCGGTGGAAAAGTCGTTCGACAAGGTGGACATCTACGATCTTCGCGGTATCGAAAACCTGACCATCGCCATGGAGCGCGGCACGATCAAGGCGAGCTTCTTCGATGAAAACCATACCGCAGTCGATTTGGACGGGCAGTCGTCATTCACCATAGCCGCCGACAGTGATCCCAAAAAGAATTCGCGGTTCTTCGACTCCATCTCCGAAGAGGTGAAGTTCCTAAAGATCGAAGCGGCGGCGAACGGTACCAACAGTTACCGTCTCAATTCCGCGCTGGCGTGATCCCGCCTCCCCCGCCGGTAAAGCGGGGGCGAAGGCGATCGCGGTCGGCTTCGCGAATATTTGTTTATATCAAGATACCGTCTTGAAAAGCCCGCGGCGGATGCTATAGTAGGGCAGGATCGGAGTCCCGGCGTCGACTCGACGCCGCAGGCGCTTTCGGGTCGCGGGCTCCGGGGACAACCATCATATCCGGAGTTTTCCGGGCACCAGAAAGGCATTGGAGAAGGAATGAAGAGTCTGCATCTGCTTTCGCTCGTATCCGGCGCGCTGCTGCTCGCCGGCTGTTCGACCACGGTCTACCGCGACGGCGGCGCCGCCAATCTCGCCCGTCCGGCATCGATCTCCTCGCCGACGTACCGCACCGATTACGAGGTTTCCAAGGAGCGGGTCTCCGCGACCGGCGAAGCTCAGGTCGTGCTCGGCATGTTCCACATCTCGGAGGGCAAGTGCTGCCTGTGGGACGAGGATCTTTCGCGCACCGCCATGGACGGATTCGCCGACACGCTTTCGCCGACCAAGCTCTGCATCGGCAACGCCAAGAAGGCGGCGGTATTCAACGCCGTCGCCGCGAGCAACGCCGACCAGCTGCTGGGCGCGACCTACGAATACACGGTGTACAGCAACCTCTTCTACACCCAGGTCAAGTGCACGGCGAAGGGATATCCGGCGACGGTCAAGGGGGTGAAGTTCGTGAACAAGCCGGTCATATTGAACCAGTGGCAGCGGATCGAATACATCAGCCCGGAAGAAAATCCGGCTCTTCCCTGCGGCAAGGACGCGAAGGACGCGCCCAAGCCGACGATCAATCTCAATCTGAAGTAAGCCGGCGATCGAAATCGCTTACGGGGGCGGCTGCGGCTCGCAGCCGCCCTTTTCTTATGCGCCGGCGCGGCTGCGAGCGACCGATGCGTGGTCAGCGCGCCAGCACGCAGAGCGGGCGCGCCATGACGAGCGTTTCGCCCGTCGGCGTCAGCGTGCCGTTCCGCGCGTCGAAGTCGAAGAAGACGACGTTCGGCTCGAACTCGTTGGCGACCGCCACCGTGCGTCCGTCGGCGAGAAACGCGAAGTCGCGCGGACTTTTGCCCCCGCTCGGCACCAACGCCGTCATTTCGAGCGTCCGCCGCTCGAAAACCGCGATGGAGTCCCGCCCCCGGTTGCTCACCAGCACGAAGCGCCCGTCGGGCGAAATGCGCAGCGCCGCCGCCTTGCTCGGCACCGCCGTATCCGCGGGCAGCGTCGACACCGAAGCGAGGAGCGACAGTTTGCCCTCCCCGTAGGCAAGGCGCTGGAGCGAATTGCCCATCTCGGTCACGAGCAGGCACGTTCCCTCCGGCTCGAAGCACAAATGGCGCGGTCCCGAACCGGCGGGAGAAACGGAATTTTTAAGCGCCGCGCCGACGTCGATCCCGCGCGCGGGGTCGTAGGGATAGGCGAATACCGTATCCAACCCGAGGTCGTTGACCAGCAGAAACTTTCCCGCCGGGTCGAAGCCGCAGAAGTGCGCATGCGGACCGGCCTGCCGCTCGGGGTCCGCGCCGTGCCCCGTGTGCTGGTCGAACTCGCGGCGCGCCCCCACCTTGCCGTCCGCTCCGATGACGAATCCGGCGACGCTGCCGCTGCGGTAGTTCGCCGCATACAGGCGACTGCCATCCGGCGCGAGACACAGATGGCAGCAGCCGAGTCCGTCCGTATCGACCCGGTCCATCAGCGCGAGTTCGCCATTGCTTCCGACGCGCAGCGCCGCCACGTATCCGCGGAAATCCGCGCCGCCGCCCGACGCGTACAGCGTCTTCCCGTCCGCGGCGGGTATCAGATAATTCGCGCCGCCCAGTTGCGCGAACGAACGCATTTCGACCTTGCCGCCCGCTCCGATTTCGCACGCGGCGATCCCGCCGTCCCGCTCCTGCGAGCACCCGACGATATAAAATAAACGACGCTCCATTCGGTTCTCCCTGCTGCCTCCCGTTGAAACGCTTAAAATTATCCGGTGGCGGCGCCTTTTTCAAGTCAAAATAAAAATTTTTGCGGGAAACACCTTGACTATGTGATGTTTTGGCGGCATATTATATGACGAGCGGCAAAAAATCACCGCCGAAGGACAATATACGTTTATCCGTAACTTAATCCTATCAATTATCAAAAAGGAAGTGGAAAATGACCAAGCGTGACCTGGTAGTTAGAATCGCCCGCGAGACCGATCTGGTCCAGAACGACGTCGCGGAGATCGTGCAGAAGACCCTCGACTACATCACCGAAGAACTGATCGCCGGCCGCAGCATCGAACTGCGCAACTTCGGCGTCTTCGAGATCAAGGTCCGCAAGGAGCGCAAGGGTCGCAACCCCAACAAGCCGCAGGATGTGGTCAAGATCCCGGAACGCGCGGTCGTCAAATTCCGCGCCGGCAAGGAACTCAAGGAAGCCGTCGAAAAGCTCGACACCGCTTCGATAAAGTAAGTCGTAGCTGAAACTAAAAGGTTCAGAACGACACCGATGCGGAAATTCACGCCTGACGAAAAAATCTTTCGTCGGGCGTGAAACGCTTTATGGGATCGCCGCCGCGGGCGGTTTACGGCAATACTGGTTTCGAGGGATCATGGCGACTTACGCACCACCGCCGGGCACGGCGGACATCTTTGAGGACGAAGCTTCCGAGTGGCGCTTTTTGGAAAGCGCCGCCCGCGAAGTCTTTTCGCGCTACGGCTACGGCGAATTGCGCACCCCGGTCTTCGAGTACACCGAACTCTTCCAGCGGGGTCTGGGCGGCGAAACCGAAGTCGTCCAGAAGGAGATGTACACCTTCGCCGACCGCGGCGGCCGCAGCCTGACGCTGCGTCCCGAAGGCACGGCGGGGGTGATGCGAGCGCTCTCCAACACCGACGTGCTGAACGGCGTCGAACAGCGGGTCTACTACATGGGACCGATGTTCCGGGGCGAACGCCCCGCCGCCGGGCGCCGCCGCCAGTTCCATCAGATCGGAGTCGAAAACGTCGGCCGCTGCGCGCCGCTGCTCGACGCCGAGTGTCTGGCGATGCTCCGCGCGTTTCTGAACCGCATCGGTCTCGCCGACGCCGAACTCGTGATCAACACCCGCGGCGTCCGCGAAGACCGCCCCGCCGCCGAAAAGGTGCTGCGCGAGTACTTTTCCAAACACATCGGCGAAATGTGCGACGACTGCCGAACCCGCCTCGAACGCAACATCTGGCGCATCCTCGACTGCAAGCAGGAAGCGTGCGGCAAGATCATCGCCGGAGCCCCCGAGTATCTCGAATACTTCTCGCCGGAGTCGCGCGAATACTTTTCGAGCGTCCGCCGCGCCCTCGACACGCTGGGCGTCGCCTACCGCGTGGAACCGCGGCTCGTGCGCGGGCTGGACTACTATGTGCATACCGTCTTCGAGCTGACCCATCCGGCGCTCGGCGCGCAGACCGCCATCGCGGGCGGCGGGCGCTACGAACTCTTCCTGCCCGGGCAGAACCGTCCGGTGCCGGGAGTCGGATTCGCCGCCGGAGTGGAGCGTCTGCTCCTGGCGCGGCAGGCGCTCGAAAAGACCAATAATGCCGAGAACGCGGCGGTCTACCTCGTAGGGCTGACGCCGGAAACGCGGATCGCCAACCTCGCGCTGGCGAACCGACTCCGCGAAAGCGGGCTGAAGGTCGCGCTGGAGCTGGAGGATCGTTCCTTCAAGGCGCAGCTGCGCGGCGCCAACAAGTCCGGCGCCCGTTTCGCGGTGATCCGCGGCGGCGACGAGGCGGCGCGCGGCGTGGCGGTCGTGAAAAACATGTCCGACGGCAGCCAGATCGAAATATCCGACGGTCAGTTGTTCGAACATATCCGCCGCGAAACGGCGCAAACGCGTTGATCCGATGGAGGGGATCTGAACATGAGCGACATACCGGAACTCCGCAGAAAAAATCTGATCTTCCTCGGCGCTCCCGGCGCCGGCAAGGGGACCATCGCCAAGGAGATGGTCGCCAAATACCACATCGCCCACATCTCCACCGGCGACATCCTGCGCGGCGAAGTCGCCGCCCAAACCCCCGCCGGGAAACAGGCGGAGGCGCTGATGAAGTCCGGGCAGCTCGTCCCCGACGAACTCGTCGCGGGCATGGTGCGCCGCCGCATCGCCGAACCGGACTGCCGCCGGGGTTTCATCCTCGACGGGTTCCCGCGTACCATCCGGCAGGCGGAACTTCTGGAAGACGCCCTGCGCGAACTCGAACTCAACATCGATGCGGTGGTTTTCTTCGAAGTCGACGACGAAACGCTGCTGCGCCGCCTGACCGCCCGGATGAACTGCCGCAAGTGCGACGCCATCTACAACAAGATCTCGCGCCCGCCCAAACAAGAGGGCGTCTGCGACATTTGCGGCGGCGAACTTTTCCAGCGCCCCGACGACTCGCTCGAGACCGCCAAGTCGCGGCTCAAGGTATTCTACGGTCAGACCGCCCCTCTCGTCGACTACTACCGCAAAAACGGTCTGCTCTTCGCCGTCGCGGCGGACACCATCCCCGCCATGATGAAACGGATCGCAGAGGAATTGGAATAGATCATGCCCCGTTCGTATATCATCCACACCCCCGAGGAAATAATCCGCATCCGCCGCGCCGCGCAGGCGTCGGGGTGGCTGCGCGACCAGCTGGCGGCGGTCGCCCGCCCGGGGATGTCCACGTGGGAACTCGATCAGGCGGCGGGGGCGCTGATCCGCGAGACCGGCGGCAAAAGCGCCTTTCTGAACTACTGCGGCTACCCCGGCAACGTCTGCATCTCGATCAATGACGAAGTCGTGCACGGCATCGGCGTGCCCGAGCGGATCATTCAGGACGACGACCTCGTGAGCATCGACGTCGGCGTCATGATCGACGGCGCCGTGGGCGACACCGCGCTGACTTTCACCTTCGCCCCGATGACCGATGAAAAGCGCAATCTCATGGAGGGCACGCGCGAAGCGCTCAATGCCGGGATCCGCGCGGCGAAATGCGGCGACACCATATCGCATATCTCGCACGCGGTCGAACAGGTCGCCAAACGCCGCAAACTCGGGGTCGTCACCGACTATGTCGGACACGGCTGCGGCATCAAGCTCCACGAACCGCCCGAAGTGCCGAACTTCACCGGGCGCGGACGCGGCGCCCCGCTGCTGCCCGGAATGGTGATCTGCATCGAACCCATGTTCACCGCCGGCGACTGGCACGTGGTGCTCGACCGTCACGACCACTGGACCGCCCGTACCCGCGACGGCAGTCTGAGCGCGCATTTCGAACATCAAATTCTCATAACCGATAACGAACCGGAGATTTTAACGTGGCAAAAGACGATGTGATTCGGGTCGAGGGCGTAGTCAAGGAACTGTTGCCCAACACCATGTTCAAAGTGGAGATCCAGGGCGGCCATATCGTGGACGCGCATATCTCGGGCAAGATGAGGATGAACTTCATCCGCATCCTGCCCGGCGACGCGGTGACGCTGGAAATGTCGCCCTACGACCTCAACAAGGGGCGCATAGTGTTCCGCAAGAAGTGAATTTTCGGCAACGAGAATACAACCAAAAAATCACAGGGAGTGAAAACGAAGTCCGAATGAAAGTATTAGTCATCAATGCCGGATCGAGTTCGATGAAGTTCACGCTCTTCCAGATGGAGGACCAGCGGGTGCTCGCGAAGGGCGTCTTCGAGCGTCTGGGGACCGACAGTCCCAACCTCATCTACAAGCGCCCCGACGGGTTCAAGTTCGAGGGCGTGATAAAGGTGCCGGATCACGTCGGCGCCTTCAAGGAGATCTGCGCCAAACTGGTCGATCCCGAGAACGGCGTGATCAAGTCGCTCTCCGAGATCGGCGCGATCGGTCACCGGGTGCTTCACGGCGGCGAGAAGATCACCGCTCCGGTGCTCGTCGACGACAAGATCAAGGCGGTCATCCGCGAGTGCTTCCCGCTCGGGCCGCTCCACAACCCGGCGAACCTTGCCGGCATCGAAGCCTGCGAAGCCGCCATGCCCGGCGTGCCCAACGTGGCGGTCTTCGACACCCAGTTCCACCAGACCATGCCCCCCGAGGCGTACCTCTACGCGATCCCCTACGAGTACTACACCAAGTACGCCATCCGCAAGTACGGCTTCCACGGCACCAGTCACCACTACGTGACGCTGGCGACGGCGAAGTTCCTCGGCCGCAAGATAGAAGATACCAACATCATCACCTGCCACCTCGGCAACGGCTGCAGCATGGCGGCGATCAAGAACGGCAAGGTCATCGACACGACGATGGGGCTGACCCCGCTCGAAGGTCTGATGATGGGAACCCGCGCGGGCGACATGGATCCCGCCGCGGTGGTCCGCATGATCGAACTCGGCAGCACCCCGCGTGAAGTCGACACCATATTGAACAAGAAATCCGGACTTTTCGGCGTGGGCGGCATCGGCACCGGCGATATGCGCGACATGCTCGACGCCGAGGAAAAGGGCAACGAGCAGGCGTCGCTGGCGATCAAGATGTTCGTCCGCCGGATCGTGAAGTACATCGGTGCGTACTACGTGCTGATCGGCGGTCCGGAGGCGATCGCCTTCACGGGCGGCATCGGCGAATTTTCGCGTCCGATCCGCAGGCGCATCATGGCGGGACTTTCCGCGCTGAACATCCGCCTCGACGAGGCGCGCAACGAAGCGTGCTTCGGCAAGCAGGGCGTGATCTCCACCGACGACAGCGCGTGGAAAGCGATCGTGATGCCCACCGACGAAGAACTTATGATCGCCAAGAATACCGAATCCATCGTTTCCAAATAAGGAGATATTAAAAATGGCCGCTATTGAAAAATTCGCCGAACGCGCCCGCAAGGTGGCGCGCACCATCGTGCTCCCCGAGGGGCAGGATCCCCGGGTCGTCGTCGCCGCCGAAAAGGCGCTCGCCGAAAAGGTCGTGGGCAGGATCATCGTCCTCGGCAGCGACGCCGAGATCGACGCCGCCTGCAAGGAGGCGGGGATCGCCAAGACCAACTTCGAGCGTCTCGACTACATGCAGAGCCCGCTCTTCGAGGAGTTCGCGCAGCAGCTCTACGAAATGCGCAAGGCGAAGGGGCTGGAGATCGAAAAGGCGCGCAAGATGATCTCGAGCCGCATCTACTTCGGCGCGATGATGTGCCGCCGCGGTCTCGCCGACGGGCTCGTCGCCGGCAGCATCGCCTCGACCGCCGACATGCTCCGCGCCGCGTTCCACTGCATCGGCACCGCGCCGGGGATCAAGAGCGCCAGCAGCACCTTCGTGATGGAT